>JBPCJK010000124.1:0-18572 GCA_051005375.1 Acidimicrobiales bacterium | reverse complement strand
GAGGGCATCGAGGCGGCCAAGGAGCTGCGCAAGCGCCACCCCGGCACCGGGGTGGTCATCCTGTCGCAGTACGACGACCCCGAGTACGCCATCTCCCTGCTCAGCGACGGCGCCGCCGGCTACGGCTACCTCCTCAAGGACCGCCTGGCCGAGGGCGACCAGCTCGTCCAGGCGGTGCGGGCGGTGGCCACGGGGGGAACCGCCCTCGACCCCGCCATCGTCAACGCCCTGGTGTCACCGGTCACCCGGCAGGGGGAGCTCAGCGACAGCGACGAGGAGCTGCTTCGCCTGGTGGCCGAAGGCCGACCCATCAAGGCCATCGCCGCCGCCCGGCGCACCACCGCCGAGGCGGTGGCCGACGAGGTGGAGAAGCTGTTCCTCACGCTGGCCCAGGGGGCGAGCACGGGCGGGGCCAGCTCCCTGCGGCGCCTGCGCATGCTCCACCAGGCCATCGTCGACCGGGAGGAGCAGGGCGAGACCCTGTCCCGGCTGCTGCCCGGGGGCGTGGCCGAGAAGCTGCGGCGCGACGGTCGCCACATCGGCGAGAGCGAGGAGGTGGTCGTCACCGTACTCATGTCCGACATCCGGGGCTACTCCACCATCGCCGAGCACGCCGAGCCGTCCAAGCTGGCCACCCAGCTCAACGAGCACCGAGCGGAGATGAACCACGCCATCCTCGACCAGGGGGGCACGGTCATGCAGTTCGTGGGCGACGCGGTCATGGCGGTGTTCGGCGCCCCGGTCTCCCAGGACGACCACGCCGACCGGTCGGTGGTGGCGGCGGCGGCCATGCACGCCGGCCAGGACCGGGTCAACGCCCGCTGGGAGGCGCTCGGCCTGGCCCCCTTCGGCCTGGGCATCGCCCTGTCCACGGGCAAGGCCGCCGCCGCCCTGCTCGGCTCCGAGGAGCGCCTGGAGTACACCCTGGTGGGCGACACCGTAAACCTCACCCAGCGCCTCCAACAGTGGGCCGAGGCGGGAGAGACGGTGCTGTCAGAACCGACCTACCGGAACCTGGCCACGCCGGTGGACGCCATCGCCCTCGAGCCCGCCCTGGTGAAGGGCCGGGTCACCCCGGTGCGGGCCTACAAGATCCGCCGGATCATCCCGTAGGGAGGCGATAGGTGCAGCGTTGGCAGCGAGCGAAGGGGGGCTGCCACCACCTCTCGTTGGCATGCCTGCGCCCTGGCGAGCGGAAGCTCGGGGGGGAACAATGCACGGGAGAGCCCCAGCGAAAGGAGACCCATGAGCGACACCGTGGTTGACGAGACCGAGGCCCCGGCGGGCCCCGCCGACAACGTGCTCACCGTGCGCGGCGTGCGCAAGACCTACGAGGCCGAGGGCGCACCGGTGCGGGCGCTGCGGGGAGCCGACATGACCATGCGCCGGGGTGAGTTCGTGGCCGTCATGGGCCCGTCGGGCTGCGGGAAGTCCACCCTGCTCAACCTGGTGGCCGGCCTTGACAGCGCCGACGAAGGGGAGATCGCCATCGACGGCGAGGTCATCACCGGACGCAGCGAGGACGACCTGGCCCGGATGCGCCGACGCCACATCGGCATCGTGTTCCAGTTCTTCAACCTGCTCGAGAGCATGAGCGTGCTGGAGAACGTGGCCTTGCCCGCCATCGTCGCCGGCATGAAGCGCAAGGCGGCTGAGACCCGGGCCCGCGACCTGCTCGACCTGCTGGGGCTCTCGGAGAAGGCCAAGGCGGCGCCAGGGGTACTCTCCGGTGGCCAGCGCCAGCGCCTGGCCATCGCCCGGGCCCTGGCCAACCAGCCCACGCTGGTGCTGGCCGACGAGCCCACCGGGGCACTGGACTCCGAAGGTGGCCAGGAGGTCATGGAGTTGTTCCGCCGCCTCCACGCCAACGGCCAGGCCATCCTCCTCGTCACCCACGACGACGATGTAGCGGCCACGGCCGGGCGCATCGCCCAGATGCGCGACGGCAGGGTGATCGCCGATGCCGTGGATGTCTCCGCAGCCACCCGACCTCCTGCCCCTGCAGGGGTCTGACGCCGAGGCCCTCGGATGTCGCAACGCCACCGTTACCGTCAGCGAGTCCCTCGACGGGGAAGGCCCCCGACTCCTCGGCCGTTCGGACCTCATCGGCCCGCCCCTGTTGTGGTCGGAGACCTGTTCGGCGCTACGGCAGATGGCTTTCCGGGGGGAGATCCATGGCCCTCGTAGTCGACCATCCCGATACGCCGCCGGTGGCGACGCCCGCACCCCCGTCACCGCCGATGGAGTGGAGCGCCTGGACGGC
This sequence comes from Acidimicrobiales bacterium, assembly GCA_051005375.1. Classification (GTDB taxonomy): domain Bacteria; phylum Actinomycetota; class Acidimicrobiia; order Acidimicrobiales; family CADCSY01; genus JADDRA01. The sequence goes on along the minus strand of JBPCJK010000124.1, from coordinate 16,309 downwards.
CATCGCCCCCGCTGCGCTGGTGTTGTTGGTGGGCGGGCTGGGCCTGGCCAGTCGCGACGGACTCACCGCCGCTGAGGTGGTGCGGGCGGGACTGGTCGTGGCCTGGGCCCTGGCCGGAGCCGTCCTCGCCACCCACCAGGCGCTGCGCCGTCTCGGCGTGGTCATTCTCGCCGGAGTGGGCGCCGCCGCCGTGGCCTGCCTCACCAGCGCCGTCCTCGACGCTGGCTGGACGGGCCTGATCGGCGGCATCGCCGCCCTCGCCCATCCCCTGTCAGTGGCCGTGCTGCCGGCGGTCGGGCTCCACCTGCTGGTCGGGCTGCCGCACGCCAGTCTGAGCCGACACCGCCGCAGTGCGGTCCTGGCCGGTTACGGGGCAGGCGTCGCCCTCGGCCTGGTGCTGTGGGCACAACGGCCTGCCCTCGCCGCCTGGCCGCTGTGGATGGCCGCCGCCACCGCCTTGATCGCCGGCCTGCTCGCCGCCAACCGCAGCTACGTGAGCACCGCCGGGCCCGACCGCCAGCGCCTCCAGTGGCTGGGATGCGCCCTGGCCGTGGTGGCCGAGGTGGCCCTCGTCGTCGCCGCCCTCCGGGTCCTGGTGGACTGGCCGGCGCACGCCGCCCTGGTGGCAGCAGGAGCGACCGTGCTCGTCCCCCCCGCCCTGGCTGCCGGCGCCTCCCCCCGCCTGGTGAGCCGGGTCGACCGCCTCCTGGTCCACACCGTGTCGCTCACCGGGCTCACCGGGGTGGTGGTGGCGGTGTACCTGGTCATCGTCCTCGGTCTGGGACGAGCGCCTGACGACGCGGAGCGCAGCCTTCTGGTCTTGTCCATGGTCGCCGCCGGGGTTGCTGCGGCGGTCTACCTGCCCGCCCGGGAACGTCTGGCCGACACTGCCAACCGGCTGGTGTACGGCGAGCGGGAGGCACCCGACACCGTGTTGCGCACCTTCGGCTCCCGACTGACCAGGGCCATCCCCATGGATGAGCTGCTGCTGCAGCTGGCGGAGTCGCTGCGAAAGACCATGGCCCTCGACCTCGCCGAGGTGTGGACCGGGTCCAACGGCGCCCTCAGCCGGTCCATCTCGGTTCCCGACCAGGGCAGTGGCCATCTGTCGCTCGACCGGGCCGAGCTCCCGGTGGTGGCCCGATCGGGGGTCTCGGGGCCCGCGTGGCTGGGGGTGTGGCTCCCGGAGCTGCTGGCGGGACGGGGCGATGCCCAGCTCAGGGTGGCGCCGATCACCCACTCCGGGGACCTCCTGGGCCTGATCGTGGCCCAGCGCCGGGTCGGCGGCGACACCTTCGACGACGAGGACGAGCGGGTGCTCACCGAGCTGGCCCGCCAGGTCGGCCTGGCCCTGCACAACGTCGCCCTCGACTCCGCCCTGCAGGCCAGCCTCGACGAGGTCCGCCGCTTCGCCGAGGAGCTCCAGGCCTCCCGGGCCCGCATCGTGGCCACCGCCGACGCCGAGCGCCGCCGCATCGAGCGCAACCTACACGACGGGGCCCAGCAGCACCTGGTGGCCCTGGCCGTGAACCTCCGGCTGGCCCGGGACTTCGTGGGCGACGATCCCGAGACCGCCACTGCCATGCTCGACGAGCTGGCCACCAGCATCAAGGACACCATCCAGGAGCTGCGAGACCTGGCCCACGGCATCTATCCGCCCCTGCTCATGGACAGCGGGCTGCCCGACGCCCTGCGAGCGGCGGCCGGCCGCAGCCCCCTCGATGTCGACGTCGCCGTTGACGGTGTGGGCCGTTATCCCACCGAGGTAGAGGCCGCCGTCTACTTCTGCTGCCTGGAGGCGCTCCAGAACGCGGCCAAGCACGCCCCTGGCGCCCAGGTGCAGCTCCGGGTGGGCCACGATGCCGATGCCGGCCAACTGCGGTTCGAGGTGGCCGACAACGGGCCGGGCTTCGACCCCGAAGCGCTGCGCCGGGGCCACGGCTTCACCAACATGAGCGACCGCCTGGGCGCCATCGGCGGCTCCGTGATCTGGGACTCCAACCCCGGCCAGGGAACCTGCATCAGCGGCTCACTGCCGGTCGGTGGCTGACCCGGAGACGGGCGACGACCCGTCACACGGTGTGGAGGCCGTCCCCGTTGCGCTGGCGGTCGTCCCACAGCCGACGGAGCACGCCAGGGGCCAGCTCCTCCTTGTTGACGTAGGCGTTGGCGCCGCTGGTGCTGGCATCGGCGGGCAGGTCGCTGAGCTGGTAGGTCGAGCACAAGAAGACCACCGTGCCGGGGGCGTCAGCGACTATGCGCCGGGTGGCTTCGATCCCGTTGATGCCCGGCATGTTGATGTCCATCAGCACCAGCGCCGGGTGCAGGGAGGCCACCTGATCGACGGCCTCCTCGCCCGTCTCGGCCTCGCCCACCAGGGCGAAACCCTCGGTGCGGCGCAGGACGGCCGCTGCAGCGAGGCGGAAGAGCCGCTGGTCGTCGACGACCAGCACCGGGACCTCGACGCGGGAAGGCATCTCTGGCCCATCCTGCCGGTCGCGATCCGCAACGCCACTCGTGGGACCAGGTGTGTTAGGGGTGGGGCCAGCACCACCGTCCACCTGCTCATGCCTCCCGATCGGCCAGGTACAGCAGCACCGCCTTGACCCGCCGGTTGACGTCGCGCTCCTCCGAGAGGCCGAGTTTGGAGAAGATCGAGTTGGTGTGCTTCTCGACGGCCCGCTCGCTCAGCACCAAGGTGGAGGCGATGGCGGCGTTGCTCTTGCCCTGCGCCATCTCGCCCAGGATCTCCCTCTCCCGGGGGGTGAGTCGGTCGAGGTCGGAGCGGATGCCCCCCGAGGTGGCCGAGACCAGGGCGTCGACCACCTTGGGGTCGATGACCGAGCCCCCCCGGGCCACCTCCCGGATGGCGCCCAGCAGGTCCTCAACGTCACCGACCCGCTCCTTGAGCAGGTAGGCCCGCCCCTGGGAGCCGTCGGCCAGCAGGGCGACGGCATAGGCGGGGTTGGCGTACTGGCTGAGCACCACCACGCCGATCGAGGGATGGTCGACCCGGAGCTGAGCGGCGGCCTGGATGCCCTCGTCGGTCCCGGTGGGAGGCATGCGGATGTCGGTGAGCACCACGTCGGGCTTCTCGGCGTCGATCATGGCCAGCAGGCCGGGCAGGTCCCCGCACGTGCCCACCAGCTCGAGGTCGTCCTGGGCCTGGACCAGACGCGACACCCCTTCCCGCAGCAGCACGCTGTCCTCGGCCAGCACCACCCGGACGGTCACGGGCACTCACGGTACCGGCTCGGGCGTGCCCGACGGGGGAGCAAGGGCGGCGGTCTCGACGAGGCGCGCCGGGGGTCGCCGGCGCAGGGCGCCAGCACCGGCCCGGGTACCATCGAAGGCATGGTGTCCCCGGTCCCCGCCGAGGAAGCGCTCGCCCGCCTCGAGCCCATCGAGCGGGCCTGGGTGGAGGAGCTCCGGGACCGGCTGCGGGCCGAGTACGCCCCCGGTTGCGCGACCTGCGCCTGTTCGGCTCCAAGGTCCGGGGCGACGATCACGACGAGTCCGACATCGACGTGCTCGTCCTCATCGAGGGCTGCGACTACCAGACCTCCGCCGACATCGGCGTGCTCGCCCGCTCGATCAGCTCCTGGCTGTCGCCGCTGGCAAGCGACTTCGATGCCTACCACCGGCCCAGCTCCCGGGCCTCCGGCTTCTACCAGGAGATGCGCAATGAGTCGGTGCGCCTGTGACCCCCGGCCAGGCCGACAACGCCCAGTCCAACCTCCACATGGCTGACCAGGCGCTTAGGGCAGCTCGGCTGCTGCTCGATGCCGGCGCCCGGGAGGACGCCGCCAGCCGCCTGAACTACGCCGTTTTCCACGCCGCCCACGCCGCTCTCATGGTGCGGGGGCGCTACGCCATCCGGCCGACCGGCGCTGGCCATAGGCCCATGGGTCCTAGTTGTCGAGGTCGATGAGCAGCGCCTCGAGGACGTCCTCCTCGTAGACCACCTCGCCGGCGTCGGCCATGGCCTCGGCCAGAGCCGGATCCCACGGCGACGCCGCCGGAGGCCCGGCCAGGCGACGCCGCCCCCCGATCGACGCCGGTGGTGCTGCCAGGGCTGAGCGGTAGTCGTGGGCGCCGAAGCGCCAGGATTCGGCTCCCGGTCGAGCGAGCACGGCGGCAGCGATGCCCAGGCCGGGCCAGTCGAAGTCGCCGTGGTAGGCCAGGGTGCCACCCCCGCTGGTGACGGTGGTGAGAAGGCGCGTGCATGCCACCGACGGCCGGCCCTCGGTGCACACCAACGGCGACGCCCCCGCGCCCAGGCGCTCGGCCGCCGCCCGCAGCACCGCCGGGTTCTCACACACGTAGACCCGGCAGAGGCCGGCCACGGCGAGGGGCGAGCGGGTGAGCTGGTGGAGCGTGACCCGGAAGGGCAGGCCCTCCCCCGCGGCCTCGGCCAGCCACCGGGCCAGCGGCGAGGAGCCGGCGGCGGCGGCGGCGGGCAGGTTGAGCACCAGCACCTGGCTGGACAGGTCGTCGGCCACCACGCCGGCCGCCTCCCAGCGGTCCCGGCGCTCGGCGGCGCCGGTGGGCCGGGGCTCCCCCGACGCCGAGGCCAGGCCCCGCAGCACCAGCGACGGCAGCGTCCCCCTCGACAGCGCCTTGGTGTCGCCGGTGGCCTGGGCGGCCAGCACCGGGAGCGGCACCCCGTCGGCGGGGAGGCGGGCGAGGATGGAGGCCGCCGTCCCGGCCAGGCCCAGCTCCCCCCGATGGTCGAGGCGGGCCAGGGTCCCGTCGGCCGCCAGCTCCTCCAACCAGGGCTCGAACCAGGAGGCATTGGGCCCGCACGCCCGGGCCGACGCCAGGGCGCCGGCAATGGCGGCCGAGCGGGCGCCGGCGACGCCGGCGCGGTCGGGCAGGGGACCGGCGGCGGCCTCGACCACGCCTGGCAGGTCCCACCCGTCGCCCGCCCGCCGGACCACGCCATCGAGGAGGCCGAGGCCCACGGCCACGCTGCCCGTGCCCGGGCGCACCGGTCGCCCCAACAGCCCGGCCAGCGCTCGCCGCTCCTCGTCGTCGGCGACGGGCACCCGGACGGTGGTGGACGGCCACCCCGTTGGGCCCGACTTGGCCATGGCCTTCCAGCACCGGCGCCACAGCCCCGCCAGCGCCGGACCCCCGAGTCGCTCGGGCAGGGCTGAGGTCACGGACCCCCCGGCGCCGCCATAGCCGCCAGGGCTTCGTCGGCCTCGGGGCCCTCCACCAGCTCGCTGCCGTTCCAGACCACCAGCAACGACGACACGGCGTGGTCGTCGGCCAGGTGCAACAGGTCGTAGTGAGCCACCCCGGGCACGCAGCGCTCCACCGCCCACAGGTCGTATCCGGTCATGAACAGGTCGAGGTCGAAGGCCACCGTGAGCGACAGCAGCTCGGAGCGCCCCTGGTCGTCGATGCCGGCGAAGGCCTCGTCGAGGGCGAGCAGCCGGGGGCAGTCGGGACGGGCGCCGGCGAAGGCGGCGTGAGCGGCGGCGAAGAGGGGCAGGTGCAGCGACGCCGCCTTTTCCCCGCCTGAGAGCCGGGCGTGGCGGGCCTTGGTCAGCGGCGCCTCCCGCCCGTCGGCCTCCACCAGGACCAGCTCGAACTGGCGCCAGGACCGGTAGTCGAGGACCTTGGCCAGCAGCTCCCGGTAGGGCTTCTGGGGCTCCGCAGCCCGGGCCGCCTTGATCTCGACCGAGAAGTGCAGGCGCAGGGTGTCGAGCTGGTCGGGGCCGAAGTGGGCCGGGTCCTGGTCGAGCAGCCGGTGCACCACCTTCCACTCCGGCGTGGCGGTGTCGACCGCCCGCCAAGCCACGCCGACGGTCTGGCCCGAGCTGAGGCGCCGGGCCCGCATCTCGGCGTCCATGGCCGCCACCAGGTCGCGGGTGGACTGGGTGCGGGTGTGGATCTGGCCGCACACCGAGGTCAACAGGGTGTCCTCGAACAGCGCCCGCTCCCTGGCGGTGAGCAGGACCTCCTGCTCGGCCCGCTGGGCGGCCAGGCCCTCGGCGAAGGCGCCCACGGCCCGGACGCCGAGGTCGTCGGCCACGGTGACGACGATGACGTCATCGTCGACGTCCCACGTGGGCCGGTAGCCGGCGCCCAGCGCCTGCTCCAGATCCTCCAGGCCCCGGGTGATACGGGTCTGGGCCGCCTTGCGCCGGTCCTCCGACGCCGAGACGCCGACGGCCACGGCGTCGACGGCGTCGAGCAGGGCGGTCGCCGACCCGTCGGGACCGAGGACCAGCCCGAGGGGCCCGGCCAGGTCGGGACGGCTCAGCACCGCCAACCGGCGATCCGCGTCGGCGGCCGCCGCCTGGGCGGCGGCCATGGCCTCGCCCGCCGCCCCCACCTCGCCCTCGGCCTGGCCCCGCTGGGCGGCAGAGGCCTGGGTCGCATCCACGAGGCGGCGCTGTTCGTCGTCGAGGCCGGCGATGACAGCGTCCACGTCGGCCAGCTCGGCCAGCGCCGCCTTGACATCGGCGCCCATGCCCTGACGCAGGGTGACCAGCTCCACGGACCGGGAATCACGCTCCCGCCGGCGGGAGCGCAGCTCGGCCTCGGCGTGGTGGTGGGTGGCGGCGGCGGCGCTGACCCGCTCGTCCGCCGCCTCCCGGGCCTCGCTGCGGGCGGCCAGGAGGTCGAGAGCCGCCGCCAGCGTGGTGGCGTCGGCGCCGAAGCGATCGTTGGCGGCGGCGGCGGCCTCGATGCCCTCGGCGTCCACGGGCAAGGTCCGGGCCCGGGCCTCCCGCTGCAGCGCGAGGCGACGGTCGTTGACCGCCCGTCGCCGGCTCTCGGCCTCGGCCCGGGCCGCAGCCAGGCTGGCTCGGGCTTCCTGATGGCGGCCGGCGGCCCGCTCCTGGCCCCGGAGGCGCTCGGACAGCGCCGCGCCCCTGGGCACGGCTGCTGTGGCGGTGGCGGCGGCGGTCAGCCACGCCTCCACCGCCTTGATCCGCTCGGCGACGGCGGCGGACTCAGCGGCCAGGGCGGCCAACTCGGCGGCCAGCGCGGCCACCCGGGCAGCGCGGTGGGCGGCGCGGGCGGTGGCCCCGACGTAACGGGGAGCGTCCACCCGGTGGGCGCCGGCCAGCGGCCCCAGCCGGTAGGCGCCGTCACGCCCGACCGACGCCACGGGAGTGGAGCCGGCGGAGGGCCCGGCGGTCACGGGAGCGCCGCCGCCGGCGTCACCCGGCGAGCCGGCGGCGCCGTGGCTGCCTGGTTCGGCGACACCCCCTGCCGCCGCCAGGCGGATGGAGGCCAGCACCCTGGCCACGACACCAGCGGGGACCTCGAGACTGTCCTCGGGGACCAGCACCGCCGCCAACGTGTCCCCGACCTCTCCGGAATCGCTCACTACGGCCTTGCCCGCTCCGGCGTCGACCGCCCTGGCATCGCCCGATGGCCACGGCGCGGGCACGAGAAAGCCGTCGAGGGCGCCCTCGGCGACGGCGCCGTCGGGAGCGATCCAGGCGTCGAGCAGGCCGGCGCCCTCGAGGGCGGCCTCGATGCCGGCGGCATCGGCGGCGGTGACCCCGTCGGTGAAGCGGACCAGGCGCCACAGCGGGGCGCCTGGTCGCCCCTCGCGACCGCCGCCCCGCCAGGCCAGCGCCGGGGGGGCGTCGTCGCTCTCGCCCTGAATGGCCGCCCGCCGCTCGCTGAGCACCGCCGCCTGGCCGGCCAAGGCGGTGCCGGCAGCGACCAGGCCTGCCCGATCCTCGTCCGCTGCCGTCCGGCGGGGATCGAGGCGGTCGCGCCAGACCTCGGCCAGGCCCGGGGCGTCCGCTCCTCCCACCTCGGCCACCGCCGCCGCCACCAACGTCCGGTCTTCGCCCTCGACCACCTCGGCGTGGCCGTCGGCCCACACGCCGACCTCGGCCCCCAGCGCGGCTCGGGCGCTGGTGACACCCGACTCGGCGGCGGCGAGGTCGGCGGCGGCGGCGCCGAGGGCGTCCTCACCGCGCTCGACCACCTCGTCGCCCAGCGACAGGCGTCGCTCGGCGTCGATGAGGGCGTCGAAGCGGGCCCGCACGGCGGCGATGTCGGCCTGGCGCGCCGTTGCCCGCCCACTGGCCCGCTCCCTCACCTCGGCGCCCGTGCCGAGGCCATCCTCGACCGACCAGGTCACCCCGGCGGCGGCGGCGCTGGCCCCCAGCCGCGGACGAGCCCGCTCGGCCTCGGTGACGGCGGAGCTGTGGGCCCGCTCGGCGTCGGCGAGGGCGGCTTCGGCGGCGACGGCGGCGACGGCGGCGGCGTGCAGCGACGCCTCGGCCCGGAAGACGGCGCCGTCGAGGTCGCCGACCGAGCGCTCCAGGTCGCGGAGCTGCCCGGCGCTGCGGTAGGCGTCGGAGGCCAGCAGGGCGTCGTGACGGGCCCGCTCGGCGGCGAGGCGCTCGGCCACCCCCGCCGCTTCGGCTTCGGCCAGGGCCTCGGCGGCCCGGGCTTCGTCGAGGGCCCCCTGGGCGGCGGCCCGGCGCTCGGCGGCGGCGGTGAGGGTAGCTAGCGCCTCGATGGCGGCGTCCGCCCGTTGGCGGGCCTGGGTGCGCAGGTAGCCCCGGTAGTCGGTGACGAAACGCTGGGCGGCGTCGTCGGCGGCAATCAGCCGTTCGAGGTCGCGCTGCACGGCGTCGAGGTCGTCGAATGACCGGGCCACCTGCTCCAACAGCTCGTCGTCGAGGGGGCGCAGGCCCTGGGCGAGGGTGTCCGAGAGCGACCGGGGGTCGAGGTCCTTGGCCAGCATGGGCCGGCGCAGTGTGAGGACGAGGTTGAGCATGGACTCGTAGCGCTCGGGGCCGAGCCCGAAGAGGCGCTCGTCGACCCGGCGGCGGTGCTCGCCGGAGCGCTGCACCACCACGCCCTCGCCCAGGGCCTCGGCCAGCGGCCCCCTGGCCCGGGGGCGCCCGTCGGGGTCGACCAGCACGATGTCGCCCTCGGCCCCCCCGGCATGGGGGCCCCGACCAACCCGTCCGTCGGCCACGAAGAACCACGGCGTGGGGGTGGGCTGGTCGCGGCGGGCCCGCAGGCCGGCGCCGACGGTGACGAAGCCGTCGCCGTCGCCGAGCTCGATCCAGGCGTAGCCGAGGGCGCTGTCGTCGCCCCGCCACAGCAGGTTCTCCTTCATAGTGCGGTTCTCGCCCGAGAAGGGGTCGAGCCGCCGGGTGTCGAGGCGGCCGTCGAGCACGAAGGGGAACAGCACCTCCATGGCCTTGGTCTTGCCCGAGCCGTTGGCGCCCCGCAGCACCAGGCGGCCGTCGGCGAAGGAAAACGTCTCGTCGGTGTAGTCCCACAGGTTGACGATGCCGGCCCGGGTGGGGCGGAAGCGTCGTCGGGTCGTCGTGTTCATGATGCCTCCGCGGTGGTATCGAGGTCCTGGAGCGAGAGCTGGGGTGATGCAGCCACCGCCACCGTCAGGTTCCGGTAACGGCCGATGGCGGGACGGGCGACCAGGCCGCCGGGCACCCGGCGCACCAGGTCGAAGGCGGCCAGCACCTCCACTGCGGCGGCGAGGACGGCGGCGGGGTCGGCGCGCAAGTCGGCGCTGAAGGCCTTGCCGTAGGTAGCGCACAGCCAGGTGGCCTGCTCGTCGAGCCAGGCGTCGGTCAGGAACGGTCCCAGCGGCGCCGGGGTGCGCCCGACCGGAGGGGCGAGGTCAGGGGTGGCGCGGTCGGGGTTGGCGGGCCCGGCGAGGGGGTCGGCGGGGTCGGGGGTGCCCAGCTCCACCGGGGCTGAGGGGCGGGCCCGGTCGATGCGCTCGACCGCTTCGTCGAGCTCCTCGGCGGTGGTGGGAACGCTCACCTCGGCGCCGTGGTCGGCGGTGTCCCCGTCGGACAGTCGGGCGGCGATGGCGTCGGCCAGCAACAGGGCCGCCTGCGAGGGGGTGCCGCTGGCAGGGAAGCGACGGTCGGAGAAGCCGCCGGTGGCGTCGATCAGGGCCACCCCTTCGGCCCGACGCTCGAGCTGGGCCCCGGTGAGGCGGGCCAGGTCGTCGCCCACCACCCGGGCCTGGGCCAGCAGGTAGGCGCGGTCAGCCCCGTCGAGGTCGTCGAAGTACACCACCGGGTGCTCGAGCAACAGGCGGGTCAGGCGCTGGCGCACCTCCTCCCGCCGGGTGTCCCGGCTGGTGGCCAGGGCCGTGGCCAACAAGGCCCGGGTCGAGCCCACGTGCTGGAGCACCCGGGGGGCGACGAAGGCGAGGTGGACCACGTCGCGCTCGACGTCGTAGAGGGCCTCGCCGGCGTCGGGGTCGCGCAGCCAGGCCACCGCCGAGACCTCCACCGGGCGCACTGCGCCGAGACCTTCGAGGTGGGCGACCACGTCGGCGAAGGCCAGGCGGTGGCGGTACTCGTCGGAATCGAAGCTCAGCCCCTCGACCTCGGCCGCCCGGCGCTTCAGCCCGTCGGCCAACTCGGTGAGCGCCACCTGGGAGGCAGCCCGGTTGAGGGCGGCGAGGACCAGGCACAGGTAGGCGTAGCGGCGGCGGTCGAAGGGCTTGCGGTTGCGGGTGATCACCACCTGGGTGGGGTCGAGGCGGTCGAAGCGGCGCACCAGGCGGACGCAGCTCGGGGCCATCTCCAGGCGGTAGCCGGCGAGGGTGTCGAGGTCGGCGGCGAGGGGGGCGGCGAAGCGGCGCACCAGGGCCAGGGCGTCGGAGTCGGGCACGGTGGCGGTGACCAGGGGGTGGACGAGCACGGTGCGGGCCGCCCGCTGGTAGGCGCCCAGGTCGGTGTCGCGCACCCCTTCGGCGATCACCGTTCTGGCCCCCGATGTGGTCGTCCTGGCAACCGTTCCTGGGACCAGAACGGGGTGGGCGCCTCCTGGCCGATCACCGGGTCCCGCCCAGGGGTGCCGGCTCCACCTCGACGGCGACGTCGGGGACGGTGAGGACTCCGGTGGACGTGCGCACCACCGAGGCGGCGGGGCTGGGCCGCAGGCGCAGGCGGACGCCGCTGTGGACGCCGGCGCCGTGAACCCGGCCCGACACCACCGAGCGAGACTGCAGCGCCCGGTCGAGCAGGCGCAACAGCAACGCCGTCTCCGCCGGCCCGAGGACGTGGCCGGCGAAGTCGGCGGCGGCCAGGGCAGCGGCCGCCTCGGCGTCGAGCGCCCGGGCCGCCACCTGGCGCTCCCGACCGGCCTGGCGGGCGGCGGCGTCGTCGCGCAGGGGTTGGGGCCGACCCGGGCTCGACGCCCGGCCGTGCTCGCGCAAGGTGGTGGACACAGCCACCGGTGGGGCGACCGACCAGCTCCGATCGGCCCGTACGGCGTCGGCGTCGTCGAGGGCGAGGGAGAGGTGGCGAGCCGAGCGCAGCCCCGACGCCGCTGACCACAGGGCGGCGGCGTCGGGATCAGACGGGACGGCCCAGCACCAAGCGGCCAGGTCGCGTAGCTGGGAGTCACGGCTCACCCCCGAGCGGCGGGCCTCGGTGACCTGGCGCAGCAGGGCGGCCAGGTCGGCGATGGCGCCGGTGGTGCGGGCGTCGAGGCGCTCCACGGTGGCAGGTTGCCCGGCGGTGGGGACGAACCAGGCCACCAGGCCCTCCCAGTGCCCCCGCCAGCGCTCGACCCGCTCGACGGGCGTGGCGAAGGGGGCGGGGTCGGCCTGGGCGGCCAGGTCGACCAGGGACTCCTCGCCGCTGGCCCGCACCTCGGCCACGGCGGCGGCGATGAGGGGGCCGTAGCGCTGGAGCTCGGCGTGGAAGTCCCGCAAGTGGGCGAGGAGGAGGTCCTTGTGGCGCAGGAAGACCTCGGGGCGGGCCTCCTCCACCCGGCTCAGCTCGCCGATCATCAGGTAGAACCGGGCCGCCCGCTCGGCCATGTCGGTGAGCACGCCGTGGAGGCGGTCGAGCAGGCGATGGACCCGAACGGCGTCACCGGCCCGGTTGGCCGCAGCCAGGGCGTCGAGGTCCTCGAGGATGGCGCCCAGGGCGATGGCCCGGAGCTGAGCGTCGTCGGGGCGGGCCGACACCACCCGCTCGACGGCGGCGTGGGCGATGAAGCCGAGCTCGGTGAGCTGGTACACCGAGTTGCGGCGCCGGTACTCGGCGATGCTGGCGACCCGGCCGCTCTCCTGGCTGCGGTCGAGCACCCCCCAGTCGACGAGGGCGTCGAGGCTGGCGGCCAGGTCGCTGGCGGCCGGCACCTGGGGGTGCTCGGCGGCCAGGCGCCCGAGCCCGGTGGCGACGTCGGCGACGGTGAGGCGCACCTGGTAGGCCTGGCGGGCCTGGTCGAAGACCCGCAGCGACCACAGGTAGAGGAAGCGGTCCTGGCCCGTGGCCCACGAGAACAGCCGCAGCCGGTCGTCGACTGCATGGGCCCCCAGCCCGAAGGCCGTCCACGCCGATGGAGGCGTCGCGGCGTCCTCATCCGGGCGCTCGTCGGGCGCCGTGCGCTGGTCGGTCATGCCCAACGGATGGTAGAGGCGGACTGCGACCGGCTGGGCGACCCCAGGTGGCCGCTCCCCCACCCCGTTCTGGCCCCAGAAACGCGGGGATTTGATCTCGCTCCTGGGGCCAGAACGGCCAACGGGAGAGGCCTCCGGCAAGGAATGTGATCCCGGGACCGTCTCAGGTCCGTTCATCGCGGGCAACCCTCACGGCCTCCATTTGTCGCCCATCACCGGCACCTCCTGACGCCGCCAACTGTCGGCGGCCGCCCGTCGCGTCACCAGCGCCCGTTCGTGGGACCATCAAGGGTGTGGAGGGCGACGGCTTCGACCTGGCGGCGGCGGTGAGGGCGCGCCTGGCGGGCTACGCCGAGGTGGAGGCGCTACGGGCGAGGGAGCTGCGGGGAATGACCGAAGACGAGGCCGCCCACATCGCCGACGATCTCCTCCAACTCCTGCCCCTGCTGATCCAGGAGCCCGACCGGGGATCGGGGCTGGTGGACCAGCAACGGCTGTTCTCCCGAGCCCGGCGGTGAACGGCCTCTTCGACGCTGCCGAGGAGGTTCAGTCCCTCTGCGCCGCTGAGGGCTGGCGGTTCTGCTTCATCGGTGGGCTGGCCGTGCAGCGGTGGGGAGAGCCACGCCTGACGAGAGACGTGGACCTCACCTTGATCACCGGCTTCGGGGACGAAGCCAGCTACGTCACCCGCCTGGTCGCCGCGTTCTCCAGCCGGGTGGACGACCCCGAGGCCTTTGCCCGGCGGACCCGGGTGGTGCTGCTGCGGACCGCCACCGGCGTCCCCGTCGACATCGCCTTGGGTGGGCTTCCCTTCGAGGAGCGGTCTGTGGAGCGCTCCTCGGCCTGGCCGGTGCCTGGGATCCAGCCACTGCGCACCTGCAGTGCCGAGGACCTGGTCGTCCACAAGGTGTTCGCCGGGCGCTACCGGGACTGGGCCGACGTGGGCGGGATCGTGGCCCGCCAGGGCGACCGGTTGGACATCGAGGCGACCATCGTCGAGCTGGAGCCCCTGCTCGAGGTCAAAGGAGCGTCCAGCGATCTGGAGCGGTTCTTGGCCATGACGGGTACATGAAGCACCACCGGATCGACAGGGCCGACCTGGGGAGCCACGATCGGGGCCGTGGCAGCCCTCGATCAGCTCGACGACTGGCCCGCCCGGCGAGCGTCGGGGGCGGTGCTGGCCCCGGCCGGTGTGCTGGCCGTCCACGGTCCGCTCGACCAAGCCTTCTCCTGGGCCTCGCTCACCAAGCTGGTCACCGCCGTGGCCACCCTGGTGGCGGTGGAGGAGGGAACCGTCGGCCTCGACGACCAGGCTGGGCCGCCGGGTTCAACGCTGCGTCACGTGCTGGCCCACGCGTCCGGCCTCGGTCCCCGCGGACAGGTGCTGGCGCCTCCAGGCACCCGGCGCATCTACACCAACGCCGGCTTCGAGGTGGCCGCCGAGGTGGTGGCCGATGGTGCGGGCATTGCATTTTCGGACTACGTCACCCTGGCCGTGCTGGAGCCGTTGGCCATGACGGCCACGACCTGGGCGGGATCAGCGGCGACCGGGGCGTGGGGGCCGCTGGGCGACGTGGTCGCCCTCACCCACGAGCTGCTCGTCCCCACCCTGATCGACCGGGCGACCCTGGCCGAGGCCACCACGTCCGTCTTCCCTGACCTGGCTGGCGTGCTCCCCGGCTTCGGCCGCCAGTCGCCCAACGACTGGGGCCTCGGCATCGAGCTGCGAGGGCACAAACGACCTCACTGGACAGGATCAGCCAACTCACCCCGGGCCTTCGGCCACTTCGGCCAGGCTGGCGGCTTCGTGTGGGTCGACCCTGCCGCCGAGCTGGCCTGCGCCTGCCTCACCGACTGCGACTTCGGCCCCTGGGCAGCCGAGGCCTGGCCCAAGCTGAGTGACGCCGTGGTGGCCGAGCACGGGTAGGCACGTCCAGGCGGCGCATTCCTGGACGCTTGAGGTTGCTGAGCGACACCGACCGTCCAGCAATCAGGCCGATCGGAACTGGGACGATCTGCCGCCCCCCACCAGGCGGATGCGACCGCCACGGCCCCGGCCCCTGAGCAGGTTGAGCCCGACCAGGCGGGCCACGTAGGGCGATCGGGGTCGCCGGCTGATCTCCGTCGGGGTGCCCGTCTGCACCACCCGACCGGCCTCGACGACCACCAGGCGGTCGGCCAGGACCATGGCCTCGACGGGGTCGTGGGTGACGAGGAGCCGGGCGCCGTCGAAGGTGGAGAGGTGGCGGCGGAGGTGGGCCCGGACATCCAGGCGAGTGGCGGCATCGAGGGCAGCCAGCGGTTCGTCGAGCAGCAACAGCCGGGGCCGGGGGGCCAGGGCCCGGGCCAGGGCCACCCGCTGGGCCTGGCCGCCGGAGAGGGCGCCCGGCCTGTCGCCGGCGTGGTCGGCCAGGTCGAGGCGCTCCAACCACGACTGGGCCGTGGTTCGGGCCCCGCGCCTGTCCGTCCCTCGGCAGCGCAACCCGAAGGCCACGTTCTCCAGCACGGACAGGTGCGGGAACAACAGGTAGTCCTGGAACACGTAGCCGATGGGGCGCTGCTCGGTGGGCACCCATGCCCCGGTGGAGGGGTCTTCCAGCACGGCGCCGTCGAGCACCACCCGCCCACCGGCCAGGGGCACCAGGCCGGCCAGTGCCCGCAAGAGGGTGGTCTTGCCGGCGCCGTTGGGACCAACTACTGCCACCACCTCGCCCGTGGCCACCTCCAGGGCAACGTCGAGGTCGAGCGCCCCGAGGGTGACGGAGACGTGGGCCTCGAGGCTCATGGCTCACTGGTGCGCATGTTGACGGGCGTGGTCACCGCACCGGGAACCAGCGGTGGTGCAGGGCCGACAGGACGGCAAGCGCCACGGCGATCAGGACCAGGCTGAGGGCGATGGCGGCGTCCCGGTCGTCCTCGAGAGCCAGGAACACGGCCAGGGGCATGGTCTGGGTGCGCCCGGCCAGGTTGCCGGCGAAGGTGATGGTGGCGCCGAACTCACCCAGGGCCCGGGCCCAGCACAACAGCGATCCGGCCAGGATGGACGGGGCCACGGCCGGCAGGGTGATCCGGCGGAAGGTCGTCCACCGGCTGGATCCGAGGGTGGCAGCGGCGTCTTCGTAGCGGGGGTCGAGGGACCTCAGCCCCGCCTCCACGGTGATGACCAGGAAGGGCATGGCCACGAACGTCTCGGCCACCACCACCCCGGCGGTGGAGAACGGCAGCACGATCCCGAACCAGCTGGCCAGCCACTGGCCCACCAGGCCTCGCCGTCCGAGGGCGAACAACAGAGCGGCGCCACCGACCACGGGGGGGACCACCATGGGCAGCGTCACCAAGGCCCGCACCAGGGACCGTCCCCGGAACTCGAAGCGGGCCAGCACCCACGCCAGGGGCATTCCCAGCGCCAGGGCCAGGCCGGTGGCGGCCACGGCGCTGACCAGAGACAGGCGCAGGGCGTCGGCGGCGCCGGAGCCGGCCAGCAGCGAGGGCAAACCTGTCCAAGGGGCTCGCTGCAGCAGTCCGACGAAGGGCAGGGCCACGAAGACCACGGCGAGGACGGCGAGGGCGCCGAGCACCGGCGGTCGCCCTGTCCCCCGCCGACGCCCTGTCCCCCGCCGACGCCCCGTCCCCCACCGGGGCCCTCGGGGGTGGCCGAGCGCCGGCGGGACCGACGCCGGCGCGCCTGGCGGAAGGGGGGGCATCGCCGGCAGCGGGCGTGGCATCCCGGGCGGTGGCACGGCCGTCAACGGCCCAGGAACCCGTACCCGGCCAGGATCTGTTGCCCCGGCGGAGACAGCACGAAGTCGACGTAGGCCCGCGCCAGGTGGGGGTTGGCCGACCCCGCCAGCGGGGCGATCGGATAGCTGGTTACCACGGGCGGGTCCTCGTCGGTCTCGATCCCCTGCACCCGGTCTC
>JBPCJK010000123.1:0-4966 GCA_051005375.1 Acidimicrobiales bacterium | reverse complement strand
TGGGTCTGCCGACAAGGGGGGCGATGGTCTCCTTTGCCGACCTTTTTGCCCGCGACCTCGCCCTTTGAAGTGTCGTCGCCGAACCGGGGGTTGGGCGACGAGTAGGTAGAGCTACGGCCGACCGGCTCTGTGCCACTTACGGCGGTAATCCGCCGTGACCGCCGGCCGACCTCCGCGCTGAAGGCCACATTGCGAGCTTCGCTCGCCGGGCCACCATCCAGGGTGGCCGCCTTCGGCGGCGGCGTGGCCGGCGGCAGATGCTCAACTCACCGGAGGTGGACCACGTCGCCGGCGCTGATCCACCGTCGGCCGGTGGCCGTCTCCACCACCAGCCGGCCGTCGTCAGTGACGTCGACGGCCCGGCCCTCCACGGCGCCGTCAGCCAGCTCCACCCGGACCCGTCGTCCGAGAGTGGAGCACCACCGGCGGTAGGCCTCGAGTACGTTCCTCCGTCCGCCCTCCCCCACCAGCGCCGATGCGTACCAGTGGTCGAGGTGCCCCAGCCAGGCGCCCAGCAGGGCGTCTCGGTCGACCGGTCTCCCAGCCGCCGCCTCCAGGCACACCGCCGCGGGCACCGTCGCCGCCGCGGCGGTGACGTTGCAGCCCATGCCCACCACCACCGCATGCAGGACGTCGCCCTCCACCAGCGAATGGGCCAGGATCCCGGCCAGTTTGCCGCTGGCCCCGACTTCGTTCAGCGGAGCCTCGAGGACCAGGTCGTTGGGCCACTTGAGCGCGGGGCGGATGCCGGCGACCTGGTAGCAGGCGTCGGAGGCGGCCAGGGCAGCGGCCAGGGTCACCAGGTGAGCATCGACCGCCGCCAACCGCGGCCTCAGCAGGACCGAGGCCAGCAGCGCCGATCCCGGAGGAGCGATCCACACCCGCCCCCGGCGGCCCCGGCCCGCCGTCTGGTGGTCGGCCACCACCACCAGCCCCTCGGGCGCCCCCACCCGGGCCAGCTCGAGCACCTCGGCGTTGGTGGAGCTGGTCTCCTCCCTCCGCCGGATGTCGGTGAACCGACCGGTTTCCCCTTCTGCGGGCACGGTCTGGAACGATAGGACCGACATGTCCGCACCTCCCGCCCGCACCATCGGCAAGGTCCTGGTCGCCAACCGGGGCGAGATCGCCGTGCGGGTGATCCGCACCTGCCGGGAGCTGGGCATCTCCACCGTGGCCGTCTACTCCGAGCCCGACCGCAACGCCCTCCACGTTCGCATGGCCGACGAGGCCCGTGCCCTCGGGGGCCACACGGCAGCTGAGAGCTACCTCGACGTCGCCGCCGTGGTCGAGGCGGCCGGGGCCAGCGGCGCCGACGCCGTACACCCGGGCTACGGCTTCCTGTCGGAGAACGCCGGCTTCGCCCGCTCGGTGGCCGACGCCGGTCTCATCTTCGTCGGCCCTCCCGCCGAGGCCATCGAGACCATGGGGGACAAGGTGGCGGCCCGGCGGGCGGCGGTGAAGGTCGGCGTGGCCCCGGTGCCCGGCGGCGAGAGCCTGGTGACCTCGGTGGAGGAGGTGGTGGCCTTCGGCGAGCAGTCCGGTTGGCCGGTGGCGGTAAAGGCGGCCCACGGGGGAGGGGGCCGGGGCCTCAAGGTGCTGGCCGGGCCCGAGGGGGCGGCCGACGCGGTGGCGTCGGCTCGACGGGAGGCCATGGCCTCCTTCGGGCGCGACGAGCTCTACATGGAGCGCTACCTGGCCTGGCCCCGCCACGTCGAGATACAGATCATGGCCGACATCCACGGCGAGGTGGTGTGGGTCGGTGAGCGCGACTGCTCGGTGCAGCGCCGCCACCAGAAACTCCTGGAGGAGTGCCCGGCGCCAGGTCTGAGCGACGAGCTGCGCCGGCGGATGGGCGAGGCGGCGGTGGCGGTGGCAGCGGGGTGTGGCTACGTCGGTGCCGGCACCATCGAGTTCCTCCTCGAAGACGGCGAGTTCTGGTTCCTGGAGATGAACGCCCGCCTCCAGGTCGAGCACCCCGTGACCGAGGCCGTCTTCGGCGTCGACCTGGTGGCCGAGCAGCTCCGGGTCGCCGCCGGGCAGCACCTGTCCTTCACCCAGGACGAGCTGGAGCGCCGGGGCCACGCCATCGAGTGCCGCATCAACGGGGAGGACCCGGCGGGCGGGCGGTTCAGCCCCTCGCCCGGTCGCATCACCCGGCTCATCCCGCCCGGCGGAGGGTTCTGCCGCTTCGACGGCGGCTACGCCAGCGGCGACGAGCTCAGCCAGCACTACGACAATCTCATCGGCAAGCTGGTGGTGTGGGGCCGCGACCGGGAGGAGGCCCGTCGCCGCATGCTGCGGGCGCTGGACGAGCTGGTGGTCGAGGGCGTGGCCACCACCGTCCCCGCCCAACGGGCCATCCTGGCTGCCCCGGACTTCATCGCCGTCGCCCACTCCACCTCCTGGCTCGAGCAGCGCCTCGACCTGTCCGGAGTGGAACCGGCGGCGGCGCCCGCACCGCCCGTGCCCACCGGCGAAGGTGACGCGCCTCGGGTGCGGCGCGACGTCGACGTCGAGGTCGACGGCCGCCGCTTCCACGTCTCGCTGTGGGTCCCCGACGTGGAGAGCGTCCCGGCCCAGGCGGCGGGCCGCCCCGGCGCCGCTCCTCCCCGCACCGGCGGCGCCCGTGCGGCCGACGCCGGGAGCGAGGTCAGCGTCCCAATGCAGGGCACCATCGTGGCCGTGCTGGTCGCCGTTGGCGACGAGGTCGAGGGCGGACAGACCGTCTGCATCCTCGAGGCCATGAAGATGGAGAACCAGATCACCGCTGGGCGCCCGGGACGGGTGGCCAGCATCGCCGTCGTTCCCGGTCAGGCCGTGGGCACCGGCGACGTCGTCATGGTGATCGAGTAGCCATGCCCGACCAGCCCCATCCCGACGGGATCACCAACCGGTCCCTGCGCCTGGTGGAGGACGTGGTCTACGCCCTGATCTGCCTCGTGCTCACCGGTGGAGCCCTGGTCCTGCTGGTCAAGGCCGGCTACGACCTGGCCACCGGCACCGGTCACGGGGTCAAGGAGACGATCAGCGGCATCCTCGACACCCTCCTGCTGGTGTTCATCCTGGTCGAGCTGCTCAGTGCCGTACGGACCACACTCATCGAGCGCCAGCTCCTGGCCGAGCCCTTCCTCCTTGTAGGGATCATCGCCACCATCAAGGAGATCGTGGTCGGCAGCCTCGAGGCCAAGAGCCTGGCCGGCAAGGACAGCTCCGCCTTTGACGACGTCATGACCGAGATCGGCGTTCTCGGCGGCGTCCTGTTGGTCCTCGCCGTCTCCTCCTACCTCCTACGCCGCAAGGAACGCGAACCCGAAGAGGCCGAATAGGGAGAGGGCGGCAAGACCGCCACCGAAGCCGAGACAGGCACCAGGTAGCCGCGCCTCACTCGGCTGCGTCGGCCAGCGCCTCGGCCAGGGTCGGGTGCACGAGCAGGCTCTCGACGATGTCGGTTACCCGCAGCCCGGCGGTGACGGCCAGGGCGATGACCGAGATGAGCTCGGAGGCGTTGCGCCCGACGATCGACCCTCCGAGCACGATGCCGGTGGCCGGATCCGAGACGATCTTGACGAATCCCCGGGCATCGCCGTCGATGAGGGCCCGAGCCGAGGCGGCGAAGGGCACCTTGGTGACCCGGATCTTGCGCCCGGCGGCGAAGGCGTCGGTCTCGGCCAGGCCCACGTCAGCGATCTCGGGTTCGGTGAAGATGGCCGAGGCCGCCTTCTCGTAGTCGAGGTGACGGTGGGCACGGGTGTGCTGGCCCATGACGTGCTCGGCGATCTTGCGGCCCTGCATGGACGCCACCGACGACAGCGGCAGCTTCCCCGAGAGGTCGCCGGCGGCGTAGATGTGGCCCACGTTGGACTGGCAGTGGTGGTTGACGGGGACGAAGCCCCGCTCGGTCTCCACTCCGGCGGCGTCGAGGCCCAGCTCGTCGGAGTTGGGGACGAAGCCGATGGCGAGCAGGGCGTGGCTGGCGACGACCCGTCGCCCGTCGTCGCAGCGGACGATGACACCGGCGTCGGTGCGGTCGATGCCTTCGGCACGGGCGCCCTTGAGGAGGCCCACGCCCCGGCCCAGGAAGTCGGCCTCGAGGGCGGCGGCGACGTCGGGGTCCTTCTCGGGCAGCACCTGCTGGCGGCTGACGATGAGGGTCACCCGGGAGCCGAAGGAGGCGAACATGTGCACGAACTCCACGCCGGTGACGCCCGATCCGATGACCACCAGGTGCTCGGGGATCTCGGGTGGCGGGTAGGCGTCGCGGGTGGTGAGGATGCGGGCGCCGTCGACATCGGCCCACGGCGGGATGCGGGGACGGCTTCCGGTGGCGACCAGGACGGCGTCGGCCTCGAGCTCGAGGAGCTCACCGTCGGTCTCCGCCACCACCTGGTGGGGAGCCTTCAGCCGCCCGGTACCCCGCAGGATGCGCACGTCCTGGCTGGCGAGAAGGGTCCGGACCGACTGGCTGAGCCGTTCGGTGATGGCCTCGTTGCGGGGACCGAGGGCCTCGAAGTCGAGCCCGGCGTCGAGCTGCTCGAGGCCCATCCCACCGGACCGGCGGGTCAGCGACATGGCCCCCCCGGTGGCGATCATGGCCTTGGAGGGGATGCAGTCCCACAGGTGGGCGGCGCCGCCCAGGATGTCGCGCTCGATCAGGGTGACCTCGGCGCCCAGCCTGGCGGCGTGGGTGGCAGCGGTGTTGCCCGCTGGACCCCCGCCGATGATCACGAACCGAATGGGCGCCGCCACCCCCTCAAGCTACCTCCGGCGCTTCCCTTCTCCGGGCGCTGGGCATCGCTCAGCGATGCTGGTTGCCCGTAGAAGGCTGGAGTGAAGCTGATGCTCCTATGGGTGGGAACTTGTCAAGTCAGCCTTCGGCTGCGCCAGCCACGTCTCGTAGCGGGAGGCGAGGTCAGCGTCGTACCTGATCCCGCGCTCGAGCTCGGAGATGCGAGTGGGCCAGCTGTCC
>JBPCJK010000122.1:0-4510 GCA_051005375.1 Acidimicrobiales bacterium | reverse complement strand
AGGAGTGAGACCCCACCTCTCTCGTTTGTCTCCTGGAACACCCCCCTCTCCCCTCCGCCCCTCCTTCTCCCCCACGACGGGAATCACGGGTTGACGCCCCTGGCCTTGGCCTCGGCGATGCGCTGGTTCTGCTCGGCGTTGGTGGAGGAGAAGGCGTGGGCGCCGTTCTTCTCGTACTTCACGTAGAACAGCCAGTTGCCCGGCTCTGGGTTTAGCGCCGCCTCGAGGGAGGCCCGACCGGGCACGGCGATGGGCGTGGGCGGCAGGCCGGCGATCTTGTAGGTGTTGTAGGGCGAGTCGATCTCCAGGTCCTTGAACAGGACCTGGCCACCCTCCCGAGGCTTGCCTCCCCGGGCGTAGATGACGGTGGCGTCGATCTGGAGCAACATGTCCCGCTCTAGCCGGTTGTAGATGACCCGACTGATCTTGGCCCGGTCCTCGGGGACCTTGGCCTCCGACTCGATCAGCGACGCCACCACGATGGCCTGGTAGGGCGTGAGGCCGCCCGGCGGCTCCATCCGGTCATAGCCCACCTCAGTGGCCACCGAGTCGAACAGCCCGACCATGCGGGCCAACAGCGCGGCCTCGTCCTCGGTCTCGTCGAGCCGGTAGGTGTCGGGGAACACCAAGCCCTCGAGACTGTCGACCTTGGCCGGTTGGTACTTGGAGCGCACCGATCCCTCCTTGGCCAGCTCCAGGAACCGTTCAGGCGAGAGCCGGTCGATGCCGCCCACCCGCTCGGCCACCTCGTCGAGGGTGAGGCCTTCGGGCACGGTAAGGGAGTCGAAGGTGATCCGGGGGCCGTCGTCCAAGGCAGCCACGGCGTCGCCCATGGCCGAGTTGCGGCGAAGGGTGTAGTCACCGGCCTGGAAGGAAGGGCCGCCCTTCACCTTTACGTAGTAGCGAAAGACCCTGGCATCGGAGACGACGTCCTCCTTGTCCAGCAGCGCGGCGATGTCAGCGGTGGTGGCCCCTTCCGGAATGGTCAGGGCCACCTCCTCGCCCGGCTGGCCGGCGGGGTCGACCTTGCCCCCGACCCACATCCAGACTGCCGCCACCACGATCACCAGCGCCGCCACCACCAGGCCGAAAGCCAGCAGCAACCGGCGCCGCCCTCGCCGAGGTGACCTCGGCGGGGGGCCGGTGCCTTCCTCCTGGTCGAACAGCAGGTCGCTCACGTCTCTCCTTCAGGCTGGGTCGGTCGGTCGAGCCATGATTGCAGGAGGACGGCAGCGGCGACCTTGTCGACGGCCAGGCGCCGAGCCTTCCCTTTCATCCCCGTCGCCTGGAGGCTGCGGTGGGCGCTCACCGTGGTCAATCGCTCGTCGTGGAGCTCGACGGACACCGGCAAGGCCCGGCGCAGCTCGTCCACCTCGTCGAGGACGAGGTGAGCCGCCGGTCCGTGCCGGCCATCCAGCGACAACGGCAGGCCCACCACCACTTGGGACGCCCCGGTTTCCTCCACCACCCCGGCGATGGCCTGGTGGTCGGCGGCGTGGCCACCGGCACGCCCGAGCACCAGGTAGGGGGAGGCAAGGACCCCGGAGGGGTCGCTCACCGCCACCCCGATGCGCCGGCTACCGAGGTCCAGGGCGAGAGTTCTCATCACCCAAGCCACCCCCGGCGTTCCGGCCTGCGAAAGGCCGCGGAAACCGCCCCGTTTGGCAGGCCAAATGGCTTCGGAAGCAGCCTCATGCCCTCGCCGCGGCTCCCGCCGCCGCGGACCTTGCCTGGGCCAGGCCCTCGTCCAGGCGGGCCGGGTCTCGCCCACCGGCCACGGCCAGGTCAGGGGCCTTGCCCCCCCCGCCACCCACCGTGCGGGCGGCTTCGTTGATGAGGGCGGACGCCACCAGGCCGGCGTCGGGGGCGACGGCGGCCACCAGGGCGACACCGCCGCCCGGGGGCGCTCCGCCGAGCACCACCGCCCGGACACCGGGCTGGTCGCGCACGGCCACGGCCAGGTCCTTGAGCTCGTCGCGGCCGATGCCGTCGCGCCGGGCCACCACCACCCCGTCCACGGCCTCGGCGGCGAGGACGGCGGCGCCGCTCCCAGCGGCCTCCCGGCGGGCGGCTTTGAGCTGCTCGCGGGCGTCCTTGATGTCGTCCCGCAGGCGCTCCACGGCAGCGACCACCTGGTCGGGGGGCACCACCAGCAACGAGGCGGCCCGGTCCAGCTCCCGGCGGTCGTGGCGGGTGGCCTGAAGCGTCCCCGTGCCGGTGGTGGCGAAGATCCGCCGCTGGTTGGCCCCGATGGAGCTCTCGGAGGTGATCCGGATGGGGCCGATGTCGCCCAGGGCGGAGACGTGGGTCCCACCGCACAGCTCCACCGAGTGCCGGCCCGCCTCCAGCACCCGCACGATGTCGCCGTACTTGTCGCCGAAAAAGGCGATGGCTCCGGCCTCGGCCGCCTGGGCCTTGGTCGTCTCGTAGTGGCGTACCCGGTCGTTGGCCAGGACCTCGGCGTTGGCCAGGTCCTCCACCTCAGCCAGCTCCTCGGGACTTACAGCGGCGTAGTGGCTGAAGTCGAAGCGCAGGTAGTCGGGCGATACCAGCGATCCCTGCTGCTTGACGTGGCCGCCCAGCACCTTCCGCAGGGCCCAGTGCAGCAGGTGGGTGCCGGTGTGGTTACGGCGGATGGCCGCTCGGCGGGCGACGTCGATGGCGCCCAGGGCCTCCTGGCCAGGGCTGATCTCGCCCTCGACCACCCGGGCCACTTGGCGGTGCAGGCCCGGCAGGGCGTAGGTGGTGTCGGCCACCTCGGCCCGGCCCGACTCGGTGGTGATCGTCCCGGTGTCGCCCACCTGACCGCCGGACTCTGCGTAGAACGGGGTGCGGTCGAGGACCAGCTCGACCAGGCCGCGGTCGTCACCCGCGGGGAGCACGGCCAGCACCCGGGCCTTGGTCTCGTTCTCCTCCCGGCCGGTGAACTCGGTGGTTCCGAACTGCTCGACCAGCTCCCGGTAGGCGTCGATGGAAGCCTCGGTGCCGGCACCCTGGCGGGACCCCTTGCCCCGGGCCCGCTGCTCGGACATGGCCGCCTCAAAGCCGGCCACGTCGACCTCGACCCCCCGCTCGCCGGCCACCTCCTGGGTGACCTCGAGGGGGAAGCCGAAGGTGTCGTGAAGCTTGAACGCCACCGCCCCGCTCAACCGCGGCGGGCGCTCGGCGCCGGCGGTGGCCAGCTCGTCGTCGAGGATGGTCGAGCCCGACCGCAACGTCGCCCGGAAGCGCTCCTCCTCCCGAGCGACCACGCCCACCACGAAGTCGCGGCTGGCGACCAACTCGGGGTAGGCCTCGCCCATGACCGCCACGGTGGTGTCGACCAGCTCGGGGGTCACCACCTTGTCGACGCCGAGCAGGAAGGCGTGGCGCACGGCCCGGCGGATGATGCGGCGCAGCACGTAGCCCCGGTCCTCGTTGGAGGGGAACACGCCGTCGCTGACCAGGAAGGTCATGGTCCGGGCGTGTTCGGCCAGGATGCGCAACGAGACGTCGGAACGCTCCCCTGCACCCAGGGCCGTGCCGGTGGCCCGTTCGGCTGCCTCCACCAGTGGGGCCAGGACGTCGGTGCCGTAGACGGAGTCGACTCCTTGGAGGATGGCGAGGATCCGCTCCAGGCCGGCACCGGTGTCGACGCTGGGCTTGGGCAGCGGCGTGCGGGTGCCCTCGCCGGCCTGGTTGTACTGCATGAACACCAGGTTCCAGAACTCCACGTACCGGTCCTCACCACCACGGGCCGGCCCCCCCTCGGCTCCGTGTTCGGGGCCCATGTCCCAGAAGATCTCCGAGCACGGCCCACAGGGCCCGGTGTCGCCCATCTTCCAGAAGTTGTCCTCGTCGAGGCGCTGGATCCGTTCCGCCGGGAAGCCGACCGAGTCCCGCCAGATCTCCTCGGCCTCGTCGTCGCTGACGTGGACCGTCACCCACAGCCGGTCGGGGTCGAGCCCGAGCACCTCGGTGGTCAGCTCCCAGGCCATGGGGATGGCCTGGGCCTTGAAGTAGTCGCCGAAGCTGAAGTTGCCCAGCATCTCCAAGAAGCTGGTGTGGCGGGGGCTGCGACCGACAGCCTCGAGGTCGTTGTGCTTGCCTCCTGCCCTCACGCACCTCTGGACCGAGGTGGCCCGGGGGAAGGGCGGTTGCTCGTCACCCAGGAAGTAGGGCTTGAACGGGACCATGCCCGCCACCGTGAACAGGATCGACGGGTCGTGGGGGATGAGGCTGGCCGACGCCACCTTGGTGTGGCCCCGCTCCTCGAAGAACGAGGTAAAGGCACCGCGCAGCTCCCCGGCATCCATAGGGACAAGCCTACGAGCTAGGCCAACAGGTGGCAGTCGCGTCGTGTTGGCGAGGTGGCTGGGCCGCCGGCCACTCCGCCGCCGAAGGCGGCTCCTCCTGGATGGCGGCCAGGCGAGCGAAGCGAAGCCACTGAGCGGTCAGGGCGGAGGGGGAACAGATACCACCATGCGCGGGCGAGACAGGCCCCCCCTTGATCAAGACACACTCTTTCGAC
>JBPCJK010000121.1:0-11971 GCA_051005375.1 Acidimicrobiales bacterium | reverse complement strand
TCTCGGCCAACCTGGCCCGCATCACCTTCGGCGTACGTGCCGTCGAGACCCAGTGCGCGGTCATCGGCCCCGCCGCCGACCGCGTCAACGCCAACCTGGCCAGCACCGCTGCCGGCCTGGAGCAGGCCGCAGCCCAAGCGGAGCGCCTCGGCCGCTAGCCCGTACCCCACCAACCGGCACTTCAGGTTCCGACCGGCAGGCCCCACGGCCTGCCGGTCGTTTCCGTTTTTGGTGATCGCTTCCCGGGCAGAACAGGGGTTGCCGGCCCGCCGACGTCGCATTCCCAACGGGCCCGTGCGCCATCCCACCCCGGCAATGCCCACCACGGCAATGCCCAGCCCCGGCAACGCAACAAGCCGAGCGACCCCCACCCAGCAAGGCGAGCGGCGGCGTGCCCCACCACACCAAGCCTCCAATCGCCGTGCAGCAACGGGAGCTCCGGGACGCTCTACGGAGAAGGGCCGGAGAAGGCGGTGACGATCGGGGCAGCGCTGCGCAGGGGCCCGATCGGCTCGTTTCGCCACACGCCAGGTTTGGACCAGCAAGGGGCTGCTGGACGTGCTTCCTCAGGTGCAGCACGACAGGAGAGGCGACAGGGAAAAACGGAGAGCACCCCCCGCGGGCGGGGGGTGCTCTACCTGGGACCTTCAGTAGCTGTTGCTGCTGTGGCTACCCGCAGCCCAAGAGCAACGGGGCGTTGCAGATGCCGTTGGCGCTGTCGTTGATGGAGGGGACCAAGGGGTTGTTGACGACGCTGAGATCCTGCTCGATCGGGATGGTCTGATCGATGACGGCGTCAGCCCGGCCGTTGATGTCGGCCACGCCCTGGTCGATGGAGCTTACCACCGGCTGCAGGGCCGACAGGTTGCCGTCGATGTTCCTGGCGTTGGTGTTGATGGGACCGACGCTGCTGAGGATGCCGCTGACACCACCGTTGATGCTCTTGACGATGCCGTTGATGGAGGTGGCGTTGGCCAGGATGTTGGAGCCCGAGGCGTCGATGCTGGCGGTGGCGTCCACGATCTGACCGGCCTGGCCGGTCAGCGGCTTGGCCGCGGTCAGGATCTCCCCGGCCAT
This sequence comes from Acidimicrobiales bacterium, assembly GCA_051005375.1. Lineage (GTDB taxonomy): Bacteria > Actinomycetota > Acidimicrobiia > Acidimicrobiales > CADCSY01 > JADDRA01. The sequence goes on along the minus strand of JBPCJK010000121.1, from coordinate 10,894 downwards.
GCGGGCGGTCTCGTCGAGCTTGGCCACCTCGTCGAGATCCTGGTTGATAGGCGCCACCTCCCCCACGATGACCTTCACCCGGTCGTCGATGGAGTTGGCCGCCACCAGCGTGCGGGTCAGCTCGATCACGGCGAAGAGGGCGAAGCCCAGGGTGATGGCCAGGTTGGCGGCGACGATGCCGTGCTCTTGCCTCATGCGAGCGATGAGCCCGGTCATGTGGCGCATCCCAGCAAGCTGAGCAACTGAGAGGTGCAGATGCCGTTGAGGTTGCCATTCACCGAGTCGAGCCCGCCGACGATGCCATCGGCGTCACCCAGTGCGGGCTGAAGGTCACCGTTGGCGATGCCCACCCGCTGGTGGATGTTTTGGACCCCGTCCTTGGCCGGGAACTCACAGCCGTTGTCGGTGCTGTTGACCAGCCCCGGGTCACGGGTGCCGTGACACTCCCCGTTGGGGGCGTTGGCGCTGAACAGGGTGTCGTTGATGCTCCCGGTGAGGCCCACGATGGAGCGGAGCATCCCGGTGGTGTCCTTGAGCGAGCTGTCGATGCTGACGAGCTTGCCGGTGGTGTCCTTGAGGGAGCCGTCGGTGTTGACCAGGGACCCGTTGACGTCGACCAGCTTGCCGTTGATCGAGGTCAGGTTGGAGATGATCTGGTCGGCTTGGCCGGTGATGGGCTTGAGGGCGGGGTCGATGCCGCCCAGGCTGGCGTTCACCGACGCCACCTGGTCGGGCAGGGTCTTGACGTCGCCCCCGGCGCCGCTGACGGCTTGGTCGGCGGTGGCCAGGTTCCCGTTGATGGAGGCCAGGGAGCCGGTGATGGCGATCAGGTAGACCACCACCACCAGGGTGACCACGGCCAGGAGGGCCACCCAGACCTTCAGCCAGCGGGAGATGAACCGACTCTGGTCGGCGCTGTCTCGGAAGCGGTAGTCGGATTGAGGTGTCGCTGCGGTTGCCATTTTGTCGTCTCCCCTTATCCGAGAATTCCGAGAAGGTCGGTCACTGCCCCGAGGTTGGCGCCGAGCGGTGCTGGGTTGTTGACCGTGTTGTTGATCTCAGCAGCAAGACCGTTGGCTGTCCCAGCCTGGCCCACGATGGTCGTGGTGTCGTTGTGAATCCTGGTGGCTAGGTCGATGGTGGTGTCGAGGTTGCGGTTGATCAGCGCCACGCCACTGTCGATCTGCCTCCCCAGGTTGAGGATGCTGCTGGCGTCGCTGTTGATGTTCCCGGCGATGCCGTTGATCTGGCCGGCGGTGCCGTTGATGGAGCCGGCCAGGCCGTTGATGGAGCCGGCGGTGCCGTTGATCGACTGGGCGCTGCCGTTGATGGTGGTGGCCAGGCCGTCGATTGACTGGGCCAGGCGGACCACCTCGTTGAGCTGACCCTCGAGCGGCTTGGCCGAGGTCAGGATGGACCCCGCCCGCTGGTTGGTCACGTCGAGCTGGAGCACGGCGTCGGTGGCGGTGTTGATGCCACGACCCGTCTTGGCGATGTTCTCGGCCTTGTCGTTGATGCTCTCAGCCGTCGAGGCCGTGCGCTGCAGCAGCAGTGCAGCAGCTACGACCACGACGAGCACGACGATGAGCGAGAACGTCGCCTGGCCCCGTTCATCGGAGGCCAGCCCCCTTCGCTGGGTCTTCAATATGTCTCCCCCTGAGTTGGTTGGGCCGAAGCGCTGGATCGATGACGACAGCGACGTTGCGGGCCCGACTGGTTGCACCTTGCGCCAGGGCACTGTACGCCACCAACACTTACAGTGGCAAGCACCCCCGGCGAAGTCCAGACGCAACCGGCGTCAGAAGGTGACGCCGTCGGCCCCCACAACGCTGTGGGTGGCGTGGCGGCTCCCGTAGGTCTGCGTCGGGCAGGAGGATCAGTGCCGGCCACGAGCGCGAAAGAGCCCCGTAGATCCTCCCCACGGGGCTCTTCTCGTTGCGGCTCGATCGTTGGCCACGAGGGCCACACCGTCAGCTCAGGTCTGGCGGACCTTCTGCTTGGCGAAGTTCCAGATCGTGTCGGTGGTCTGCTCGACCTTGTGCTTGTCGCGCACATGGGCAGCCACCTTGGTCTTCAGCTCTTCTTCACTTCCAGCTTTGCCTGACCACCTGCAGGCATGGTCGGCGTCTCTTCATCTGAACTCGTAGGCCATGACTCTCTCCTCTGGGTCGTCGATGGGCTCCACACCAGTCTACGCAGCTGCGGGCCCGCCTGGATCAGCGGCCCCGGACCCGGGAGCTCCGGCTGCCACCGGTGGTCAGCGCCTCTCGGCCACCGGACGCCAGCCGGCCCTTGGACAGCAGGCCCTTGAGAGCGGTGTCGATGCCCACCACGTCGCCCACGATGTCGTTGACGACTCCCCGCAGCGGTGCGGTTTGGTTGGCGATGGCTCGCACGCCGATCAGGATCGTACCCAGGGTGAAACTGACATCCCGAAGAGTGGCGGCGATGGTGATGAGGTACCCGGCAAGGGCAGCCACGATGAGGAACACGCCCACTAACGTCACGATTGTTGCTGCTCCCATATCCCTTACCTTTCCTGGTCGCTGAGGAATCTCATGTCCGGACGCACTACAGCAGACGCTCGAGCGCTGCGCCGTACCTGCCCACGTTCTGCCGGGCCACGCCGGTCAGCTCGCGGGTCTTGGCCAGCCGGGGGACCGCGTCCAGCGTCCCCGTCAGCTTGACCCCGTGGTCGAGCACGTCGTCGGCGTAGGACTTGATCTCGAAGGTAGGACGGATGACCCGGTTCAACAGCAGGATCACCACGGGCACCACCACCAACAGGAGCAGCAGATTGCCTATCCACCACCAAGCCATGCGTTCCCCCTCGCTCGTCACCGGCCGAGCACCACCCGGTGCTGGTTGGTCTCAGTATATGGCGATTCAGTATAGAGCATCGTGAAGGTGACCATGTTGTTGGCCGATGCCGCCCAGGCGGTGGGGGGCAAGCTGTTCATCCTCGGCGGCGGCTGGTCGGTCATCGGCCCCGGGCCGGCGCCCATGGCCATAGCCATGAAGATCGACGTTCCCTGGGACCAGACCAACCAGCGCCACCGGTGGGTCCTCGACCTCGTCGACCAGGACGCCCAGCCCATCGTGGTGACAACCCCTGAGGGCGAGCGACCGGTGCGGATCTCAGGTGACTTCGAGGTCGGGCGTCCGGCGGGCCTGGCCCAGGGGACTCCCATCGACCTGCCCCTGGCCATCAGCGTGGGCCCCATCCCGCTTCCACCCGGGAGCCGCTGCGTCTGGCAACTGTCGATCGACGGTCAGGCCGACCCCGCCTGGACCCTGGCCTTCGACGTGCGGGCGCCCGGCTGAGTGCCGCCTCCCTCACTCACAGTGGCAACGCCGATCCGGCGAGCGCTACCACTCTAAGTGGTGCTCCTCGAGACGACCCGAACGATGGTCTCTTCGCAGTGAACGGTTGACGACTCGCACCTGGACGGGCGTAGCATAGGAAGCCATGACGACTCTCAGTCTGTCTGCGTCGGCAGCACGCCTCCGTCTTCCCGTGAGGGAAGTCCTGCGCTTGGTCGACGAGCGGGAGCTGCCTGCGGTCACACAGGGCCGGGAGCTCCGACTGCGTGCGGAAGACGTCGCTGCCTATGGTGCTCGCCAGGACCGTTAGAACACAGGAACGTCAAAGGAGGCCACTTCGCATGCCCGTCGGCCTCATCCCGGTGGAAAGTCGCCATCGTCGGCCAGCCTCTGCATTATCACGAGGGATACCTCGTGGACAGCGAAGGACAGATCCACCTCGCCGCGCTCGGTCAACTCGGCAGCCACCGTCTCCAGCTCGGCGAGCACGTCCAGGGCCTCATCCTTGGTCAGGGTGATGAACTCCGGAAATGGGCTGCTCATGACTCGTGCTCCTGGCCTCTTCCGCCGGAAGGCAGCGTAGTTTCCGCCCGACTCGGCTCAGGAACCCGGACGACGCTGGCCGATGCGATCGAAGCCGCAAGTCCCTGGCACCAACATGACCGTCACATGACCTCGAAGTACCTGGCCGCAGTGGCAGCCGTGGGGACCACCGGATGGCTGGGATGGCGAGCGCTGCGGCGCAGCGACGAACGTGCCCTGGCCCGGGATCCGGAGCTTGCTGCCCTGTCCCGCCCGAGGAGCAGACAGGCTCTGGAGGTGCGGTCCTGGGATGGCACCCGGCTGCACGCCGAGGTGTCCGGGTCGAACGACGCTCCCACCGTCGTCCTCGTCCACGGCTGGACGTGCTCGCTGCGGTTGTGGCAGTACCAGCTGGCAGAGCTGGCCGAGGGCCACCGCATCGTCGCCTACGACCTGCGCGGCCACGGCGAGAGCGCACCGGCGGCCAACGGCGACTACTCGATGGACGCCCTCGCCGCTGACCTGGGCGCCGTACTTCGAGCCTGTGTTCCCCAGGGCCAACGGGCCGTCGTGGTCGGCCACTCGGCGGGGGCCATGAGCGTGGTGGCGTGGGCCGGCAAGCATCCCGACCAGGTGCAGACCCGCCTGGGCGGCGCAGTGCTCCTCGACACCGGGGTGGAGCGCCTCATCGCCGACTCCCGCATCATCGTCACCGTCCAGGCTCTGTCTCGGATCAAGGGCGCGGTCGGGCGCCGCATCCTCGGCGTGGCCGTCGGGTTGCCGCCAGGGTGCTCGCCGCTACTCCACCGGGTGGTGAGGTACGTGGCGCTGAGCCGCAATGCGCCTCCCGCTCAGGTGGCCTTCTGCGAGCGCATGTTGGCCGACTGCCCTGCCGGTGCCCGCGCCGCGCTCGGCCTCACCTTGTCAGAGGTCGACCTGAGGGACGCCCTGCCTGCCCTGGATGTCCCCACCGTGGTGGTCGTCGGCGAGCTTGACCGGCTCACGCCGCCGGTCCACGCCCGGTCCATCGCCGAAGCGGTCCCGGGGGCGGTGTTGGTCGAGATCCCCGCCGTCGGTCACATGACCCCCTTGGAAGCCCACGCCGACGTCAGCCGCCACATCCGGGAGCTGGTCAGGCGGGTCCTGCCAGTCGCCACCGGCAAAGATGGGCGGACGGCCCGAAGAGAGGAGCGCACGATGGATTCGAGCGACGGTGGCGAGTGGTACTGGTGCCTGCATCACAAGCGCCCCGAGCCCGCCGGTGAGCAGTGCGCCGCCGACGACCGGCTCGGGCCCTACCCGTCCCGGGAGAAAGCCCTCCAGTGGCGCCAGCAGGTCGACGACCGCAACGAGCGCTGGAGGCAACAGGACCGTGAGTGGGAGGGAGACGACTGACCCGGGTCGAGGCACGGCGGTTACCCGGCCGTCACCCGGTCGACGGCGGCCAGGTACACCGCCGCGGCGACGAGGAACACCACCAGCCAGGTGAGGTTGGCCCCCGGCACGAAGTGGGTGGCGACGTGGCCGAGGAAGACGTCCATCCACCGCTGATGGGCCACTCCGGCGTCGAACAGGAAGTCGGGGAACATGGCGTACAGGTGGCCCAGCAGCGGCCACAGCAGGGGCACCGGCACCGGCCGATTGGTGCGCAGGGCCACCACCGCCATGATCGCCAGGGCCGCTGCTGAGCCGACGAAGAAGTGCGTGAACCAGTGGAAGCTGGCGTCGTGACCTTGATAGGAGGCGTAGAGGATGGCCTCGATGACCACCGCTCCCCCGCACCAGGCGCAGGTCCGCGCCACCCGCTCGTTCCCGCCGCCGGTGCTCCTGGTCGCACTCACAGAGCGCTGAGGATGGTGTCGACCTCGTCGAGCATGTCGTCGACCCCGGGGTCGAGGGTCAGGTACCGGATCTGCCCGGCGTCGTCGACAACGGCGTAGCCGACCGGGGGCCCGCCTCCCCGGGGCTGGCGCATCCCATAGCCGCTAGCCAAGCGATATCCGGCGTCGGCCACCACCTCCCCGACCGAAGGGCACGGCGCTGTTGGCCCGGCCACGACCACCACCAGGCCGGGGTCGCCGTGGAGAGGGGCCCGGTCCAACGCCCGGCACAGCGCAGCGAGCTGGGCGGGACGGACGAAGAACACCACGGCCGCTCGGCCCGGCGCCGGCACCTCCGCGGTCACCCGAGGCGCCCGAACGGGAAGGGCGCCGAGGTCGAGGATCCCCGGGCGTTGGTAGGCGGGGTCCGGGTCGTCGAGCGGCCCCTCGGCGGCCTGGGCGATGGCCAGCAGCCCGCCGAGGGTCACGGCCAGCAGGACCCAGATCGAGACGAGTGACCGACGGGACGGCGAGGTCACCGGCTCCCTCGGTGAGGCCAGGGCCTCAAGTCCACGACCTGCTACCCGACGCCCCGGATGGCCCCGGAGCACCTGTCGTAGCTGCGCCCGATCGGATCTTGCCAGGCGACTGGTGGTGGCATCACGGGAGAGCACTGGTCAGGCGCCGATCGCCTCCAGCAGCCGGTTGCAGGCGTCCTCACAGCCTGACGTGGGCCATGTGGCCTCCTCGTTTGAGTCGGTCGTTCACCGGTCAACGGGTCCGACCTTGCCCTTGACCGACGTCGACGACACAGTGTCGGTTCGACGCCCACGGTCGGAGCCGAAGCGATGTTCTCCTGCTGGCGGGCCGCCGATGAGATACCGGCCGCCGATCGGTCGAAGGTGACGACGACGTTCCGCCCCGGACAAGGAGACCCCCAATGCCACTTCGTGAGACAGCCCCCATCGGTGCCCCCTGTTGGATCGATCTGTTCACCTCAGACCCGGACAAGAGCCGGGCCTTCTACAGCCAGCTCTTCGGCTGGACGGCCGAAGACACCGGCGAGGAGTACGGCGGCTACATCAGCTTCCGGAAGGACGGGCTGTCCGTCGCCGGCTGCATGCGCAACGACGGCCAGTCCGGATCACCGGACCTCTGGACGGTGTACCTGGCCAGCGCGGACGCTCGGGCGACCGCCGAAGCCACCATCGCCAACGGCGGCCAGGTGGCGTTCCCCGCCATGGACGTCATGGACCTCGGCAGCATGGCCGTGGTGACCGACGCCGGTGGCGCCGCCATCGGCGTCTGGCAGCCCCGCCTCCACAAGGGCTTCGCGGTACTCGCTGAACCAGGCACGCCGGCGTGGTTCGAGCTGCACACCCCCGACTACGAAGCCTCGGTCCGCTTCTACCAGGAGGTCTTCGACTGGGACACCCACGTCGCCAGCGACCTCCCCGAGTTCCGCTACACGACCCTCGGCCAAGGCGACGGCAGTCTGGCCGGCATCATGGACGCCACCAACCTCCTTCCCGCCGGGGTCCCCGCCCACTGGTCGATCTACTTCGGTGTCGAGAACACCGACGTCGCCCTGGCCAGGGTTGGCGACCTCGGCGGATCTGTGGTCCTGCCCGCTGAGGACACCCCGTTCGGTCGCCTGGCCCAGGCTGCCGATCCCACGGGAGCGCTCTTCAAGCTCGTCGCCATCCCCTGATTCGGGACCGGGCCGCCCGCTTCGTCGGCACGGCTCAGTACGCCAAGCGACTGGGAGCGTCCTCGAGCTCGGTCAGGTCGATGATCCGATCGTCAGACGTCGCCCCTTGCGAGGTGGTGGCCTGGGCGTTCAGCTCGAGGAGCCTCTCGGCGGCGACGCTCCCTTCTCCTCGTCTGACAAGCGGGACGAGGGCGGACAGGAAGGAGTCCAGGAGGTGGTTCGCCAACCGGGCCGGATAGAGCCGGAGGATGGCGTCATGCGGCGTTGCCTGAGGGTGCTCGTCGCCGGTACGCAGCTCCTCGACCAGCTTCTCGCCGGGACGAGTCCCGGTTATGGAGATGCTGATCTCGCCGGTCACGCCGCGTCCTGACAGGCGGATCATCCGCTCCGCCAACTCGTAGATGTTCACGGGCTGACCCATGTCGAGCATGAACACCTCGCCCCCGCGGGAGAACACGGCGGCCTGGAGGACCAGCTGCACCGATTCCTGGACGCTCATGAAGAACCGGGTCATGCGACGATCGGTGACGGTGAGCGGCCCTCCTGCGAGGATCTGGCGGGCGAAGGTTGGTATGACGCTGCCCCGGCTGCCGACGACGTTCCCGAACCGGACGGCGCACCAGGGGTGGTCGGGCGGGGTACGGGCCATGACGAGCTGCTCGCCCAACCACTTCGTCGCCCCCATGACGCTGGAGGGGTGCACCGCCTTGTCGGTGGAGATGAACACCAGGTGGCGGACACCCACAGCGGCCGCCGCGGCGACGACGTTGGCGGTGCCCAGGCCGTTGGTCCGCATGGCTTCGCAAGGGAAGCGTTCGAGGATGGGCACGTGCTTGTGGGCGGCAGCGTGGAACACCACCTCGGGGCGGTGGCGTCGGAAGATCTCGAGGATCCCGTCGGCGTCGCGGATGTCGGCCAGGACCTCCTGCGCGGGTGGGTCCAGGAGGGCGATGGCGTCGTGCAGGTGGGTCTCGTCGTGGTCCAGGAGCACCAGCTCGCGGGGCTGGCAGTCGGCCACCTGCCTGGCGATCTCCGAGCCGATCGATCCTCCGGCCCCGGTGATGAGCACCCTCTTGCCGGCGAGGAGCCCGTGGACGGCTTCCAGGTCAGTGGCCACCTGATGGCGCCCGAGGAGATCCTCGATCTGCAGGTCTCGCACGTCGCCGACGCTCGGGCGCCCGCCCAGGAGCTCGGCGACCGGCGGCAGCACCTTCAACACCACGCCTGCAGCCTCTGCGCTGCGTGCCGTCTGGCGCACCAGCTCCGGGTCGGCCGACGGTATGGCGAGGAGCGCCTGGTGGGCGTTCATCTGGGCGATCACCGCCGGCAGGCAGTCGATCCTCTCGACCACGGGCACGCCGGCCAGCGACCGACCGTGCTTGCGTCGGTCGTCATCGACGATGGCCACGGGGACCAGGCCGCAACCGGGGCTGCGTTGGATGGCCCGCACGATTGCGGCACCTGATTCACCGGCGCCGATCACGACGACCCGGAGCCCCTCTTGGGCTCGGGCCCGCCGGTGCAGAGAGAACAGCCGGGACTGGAAGCGCATGACGCCGATTAGGGCGGTGGTGAGCACGGCGCCGAACACCACCACGGACTGCGGCATGCGCGAGGAATCCGACAACGTGACCACCTCGAGGACGAGCATGGCGCTGAGGCCCGCCAGCAGCACCCGACCAGCCTCGGCGACGCTGGCATGGCGCCACATCTGCCGGTAGAGGCCCCACACCAGGTTGGAGACCAGGTGCACGCCCAACACCAGGGGGACGAACATCTGGAACGCCCGCCAGTACGAGACCGGTACGACTCCGTCGAAGCGGAGCATCAGTACCATGACGTACGATCCCGCCGTCAGGACCATGTCGATGGTGGCCAGCGCCAGGTCTTCGCGGACTCGCGCCGCCACCCGCGCCACTCTCATCCCGACTGTCATGGCATGGCCCCTAGTCGCCCGGCCATTCCTGGGACGCACTGGGCAACGTCCTGAATGGGCAGTTCATAGAGAAGATAGCACCAACCGGCGGGCGGTCGCCGCTGCAATCTCATGGAGACCGGGTGGCGGACGTTGCCGCGGCGAGAAGGCCGACCGCCAGCGCCAGACCGATGGCCCCAAATGCCAGGGCGGCGGCGGCGGTCGTCTGCAGGCCGGCGACACGGGCAAGGAAGAGCACCAGGGCCAGGTGCAGGAGGATGAAGCCCGGAAGCGCCCACCGCGTCCGCAGGAGTGCGCCCAGCTCGTCGGGACCTACAAGCCACCGGGTCACGGGTTCGACCAGGAGGATCCCGAGACAGGCGATGGCGCCAACCGTCGCTCCGGGACGACCCCCTCCGTCTCGCATCGCCACCCACACCACCAGGCCGGCCACGGCGTAGGCCCCTCCCCGCCCCAGCGAGGCGAGTCGTACCGGCCATCCGAGGGCGGCAAGAGGGACAGCGGTCCCCAGCATGGCCAGCGCCCGCGACGTCTCAGGCAGCGTGATGAACATTCCCCCGACCGACATGGCGACCAGGGCAGGACCGAGAGCCAGGTGGCGTCGGTGCTGGTCGGCATCGGCGACGAGAGTAGCAACGGCGACGATGACGCCAGCCAGCAAGGTCCGGGACCAGGCTCGGTCGAACTCCAGCGCGCCCGTCACCAGCCAGGCCCCCGGGGCCACGAGGACGAGACCGATGACCTCGCCCATCCTGCCCGGTGCTGTCCTGACCTCCAGCGCCATCCCGGCGACGGTGAGAAGGAAGATGCCCAGGACCAGACCATCGGGAAGCGGGAACCGTTGGCGTACGGCCAGCAGGGCGGCGACGGCCAATAGCAGACCAGCCACAGGGGCCGGTTCGCGCCGATGCCGGCTGCGCCACACCAGTGACAGCGAGACTCCGAGGACGAGAGCGGCAAGGCCCCAAAGAAGTCCGGCGGTGAGATGTGGGTCAGCCAGGCTCTCGAACGGAGTCAACCCTTTCTGGCGACGTCTACCTGCTTGGCCTTGCCGTCTTTCCTGCCCTTGCCATGCTTGGCGGTGTTGGGGCCCTTGGCCGTGTTGGCGTCCTTGGCGTCCTTGACCGTCTCGCTGGTGGCTGAGGTCTTGGCCGCTTGCGGCGGTGTCGGGGCGAGCGGAGCATCGGTCGGGCGGGCGGCCCGGGGCTTCCCCCTCCTGACCCGGGAATGGTAGGAGCGAGCAGCGCGAACGATGGGGGCCCCGGTCAGGACCACCCCGAGCACGGGGGCGCCCAGCCTGGCCAGCTGCTCGCTGCAGCGAGTTGCGGCGTCGACCGTCGTCTTGCCTGTCCGACAGACGATGAGCACGACATCGATCGCCGGCATCAATTCGCTGGCATCGCTGGTGGCCAGCAACGGCGGGGTGTCGAGCACCACCACCTCGGCTTCCTCTCGGGCTGCGGTGACTAGGGTGCAGGCGGCGTCGAGGAGCTCCGAGGGGTTGGGGACAGGCCTGCCGCTGGCGACGACCCGAACGCCGGGTACCTCGGAGGTGGCCGTGACTTCATCGAGGGTCGACTC
>JBPCJK010000120.1:0-9739 GCA_051005375.1 Acidimicrobiales bacterium | reverse complement strand
GCCGCCTTCCTCGACAGGTGCCGCATCGGCGAGGAGCACGTGACCGACGAATTATGGACGTCGCTCGTCGCGCGGGTCGGCATCCGGGCTGCCGCGACCGGCGCAACCGTTCTGCGCGCCGGCGGGCTGCCGCTACGATCGCTTCTGGAGAGGGCGCTGATGCCAATGCGGGCGGTCGCGGTTGTCGCCGACCGGTATGCCCAGGCCCTGCGGCCGCGCCGCGCCGACCGCCGGGGTGCGGCGTGGCTCGCCCGGCTGGTGACCGAGTTCACCGCCGCGCTCGCGGTTCTGAGCCTTTTCGGCCTTCGCTTCGGTGTTCTCACACCGGTGGTGTGGATAGTGCTGGCGGCGATGATGCTCACCTTCGTCGCCCTTGCCCCCGTCACGACGCTCTTGACGATCGTCGGCATAGCGGTGGTCGGACTGGCGATGGACATCCCGGAGATTTGGCTGCCCGATGAGGCGCCGGCCTGGGTCCATCAGCAACTTCCGCTCAACCGCGGGATCGGCACGATCACGATCCTTCTCGCATTGCTGCTGATTTCCTCTCAGACCCCCATGGCCTGCGGCCGCCACGATGGATGAGAAGCGCTGGACCATAGGCCGCCGGCCACTCCCGCCGCCGAAGGCGGCCATTCCTGGATGGCGGCCCGGCGAGCGCAAGCTCGCCCGAGAGGTGTTCTGTGCGGAGGGTGTCGGCTCTGCCGGCGCCCGGAGCGCCATCAGCTCGCTGGCGAACCTCCGGTTCGCCGGCGATTCACCTTTCACCGGGCCGACCGGGGAGGCCATCGGTGTGGCGTGACGCCGTACTGGTGGCGGGCAAGGACCTGCGCATCGAGGCCCGGTCGCGGGTCGCCACCAACCAGGTGGCCCCCTTCGCCGTGCTCGTGCTGGTGTTGTTCGCCTTCGCCCTCGACCCCGACCGGGGAGTGCTGGCCCGGGCCGCGGCCGGGCTGTTCTGGGTGGCCGTCCTGTTCTCCGCCCTCCTCGCCGTACAACGGGCCCAGGCCATCGAGTCTGGCGAGGGGACGGGGGATGCCCTGCGCCTCTCGGGGCTGGACCCCGCCGGGATCTTCCTCGGCAAGGCCGGTGCAGTGGTGGTGCAGCTCCTGGCCCTCGAGGTGCTGCTCGGCATCGGTGTCGTCGTGCTCTACGACGTGCGCCTGGACGGCTACGTGACCCTGGCCGCCACCGCCGTCGCCGCCACCCTCGGCCTGGCCGCCGCCGGCACCCTCTATGGGGCGCTGTCCGCCGGCTCGCAGGTGCGGGAGACCCTGCTCCCGCTCCTGCTCCTGCCCGCGGTGGCGCCGGTGCTCATCGCCGCCACCCGGGCCTCGGAGGCGGCCCTGGGCACGGGCAGCCTGGGGGTGGCGCCGTCCGACTGGCTCACCCTGCTGACCGTGTTCGCCGTGGTGTACGTAGCCTTCGGGATCGTGGCCTTCGGTCCCTTGATGGAGGAGCAGTGACACTTGCCACCACCGCGCCCGACACCGGGTCGGCGGCGGGCATCCGCACTTCCACCGCCAGCTCCCTGACCCTGAGCCTGGGGCTGGCGGCGGCGTTGACGCTGGGGGCCACCGTGGTCATCGGCCTGACCTTGCCCGCCACCGTGGAGCAGGGCGAGTACTCCCGGCTCATCGCCATCCACCCCGGGGTGGCCTGGGCCTCGTACCTCTCCTTCGCCGTCACCGCCGCCGCCAGCGCCGCCTGGCTGTGGCCCCGCACCCGCTCGCCTCGCTGGGACCTCCTCGCCGGTGCCTCGGCCGAGATCGGGGTGGTGTTCACCACCTTGACCCTGGCCACCGGCTCCATCTGGGGCAGGCCCACCTGGGGCGTGTGGTGGGTCTGGGACGCACGCCTCACCCTGAGTGCCCTCATGCTCGCCCTGTACCTCGGCTACCTCGCTCTGCGCCGTGTGCCCAACGCCCCCGAGGCCCGGGCCCGACGATCGGCGGTGGCCGCCCTCCTCGCCGTGGCCGTGGTGCCGCTCAACCACTTCGCCGTGGTGTGGTGGCGGACGCTGCACCAGGGGCGCTCCCTGGCCCAGATCGATCCCGGCAACGACCTCGACGGGGCCTTCATCGGGGCCATGCTGCTCGGGCTGTTGGCCATGTCCCTGGTCTACGCCTGGCTCCTGGTCCACCGCTTCCGGGTGGCCCGCCTCGAGGAGCAAGCCGACGAGCAGGCCCTCTCGGTGGCCCTCGAGGAGCGCCGAAGAGAGGCGGTGGTGGTGGGATGAACCCCTACGTGGCTGCCGGCTACGGCGTCACCCTGGTGACCCTCGCCCTCTACGCCATGCACGTCCTGCACCGGGGACGGACCCTGTCCCGGGACGCATCACGGGCGCCCTCGGGAGATGCCGTGCCTGCGCCGACGCCTGAACGGGAACGGCCATGAGCCCAGCCGAGCCCATGGTGGATGGGGCAGTCGTCCACGACGCGGAGGCGGTCGCTGACCACGGGGACGGCCGCCGCTCCTTCGACCGCAGTCGCCTCCGGCTCGGGATCGTCATCGCCGTGGTGTGCGGGGCCCTGGTGTTCCTCCTCCTCCAGGGGCTGGGCAACGCCACCACCTACTTCCGCAACGCCGACGAGGCGTTGGCCCAGCGCCAGGAGCTGGGTACCAGCCGGTTCCGCCTCCAGGGCACGGTGGTACCGGGATCGGTGCGCCAGACCAGCGACGACGTGGCCTTCAACGTCGAGTACCACTGCGCCGTCGTCCCCGTGCGCCACCGGGGCGCACCGCCCGAGCTGTTCGCCGACGGCATCCCCGTGGTCCTCGAGGGCGGGTTCACCAAGGGGACCGACACCTTCGCCAGCGATCGCATCCTGGTCCGCCACACCTCGGAGTACCGCACCGAGGAGGCCGACCGGCTGGCACTGGCAGCCACCGAGGCGTGCCGACCGTGAACGCCGCCCTGGGCCGGGCCGGCGTGACGCTGGGCTTCGTCGCCGCCGTGCTCGGCATCGTCACCCTGGGCGTGGGTCTGTGGCAGACCCGTAAGGCCGGCGACCAGGCCGAACCGGTGTTGCGGCTGGGTCGATCCTTCGCCTGGCTGGTCCTGGGCGGGGCGGTGCTGGCGGCGCTGTCCATGGAGGTTGCCCTGGTCACCCACGACTTCTCGCTGTCCTACGTGGCCGCCAACGGCAGCCGGTCGACGCCGTTGCTGTACACGGTGGCGTCGATGTGGTCGGCTCTGGAGGGCTCGATCATCCTGTGGGCGCTGGTGCTGTCCGGCTTCCTCGTGGCCGTGGTCCGCAAGTTCGCCAACCGCGCCACCGACCCGCTGGTGGTGTGGGCCGTCCTCACCATGTTGGTGGTCGCCGCCTTCTTCTTCGCCCTCATGCTGGGCCCGGCCAACCCCTTCAGGACCGTGGCCGGCGCCATCCCGGGAGACGGCCCGGGCCCCAACCCCCTGCTGCAGAACCACCCCCTCATGGCCATCCACCCGCCCATGCTCTACCTGGGCTACGTCGGCTTCACCGTGCCCTTCGCCTTCGCCGTGGCCGCCCTGGTCACCGGTCGGGTCGACGAGGGGTGGCTGGCCGCCACCCGGCGCTGGACCCTGCTGGCCTGGGGCTTCCTCACCGTGGGCATCGTGCTCGGCGCCTGGTGGTCCTATGAGGTGCTGGGCTGGGGCGGCTTCTGGGCCTGGGACCCGGTGGAGAACTCCTCGTTCCTGCCCTGGTTGACGGGGACGGCGTACGTGCACTCCGTCATGATCCAGCAGCGCCGGGGGATGCTGCGGGTGTGGAACCTCTCGCTGCTGGTGGCCACCTTCTGCCTTACCATCCTGGGGACCTTCCTCACCCGCTCGGGTGTCCTTGACTCGGTGCACTCCTTCACCGAGTCACCCATCGGGCCCTGGCTGCTGTCGTTCTTCGGGGTGACCGTGGCCGTGGTCCTCGGCCTCATCGGCTGGCGGGGCGACCGCCTGCGCTCCCCCGGCAGCATCGACTCGCCCCTGTCGCGGGAGGGCGCCTTTTTGGCCAACAACGTCATCTTCGCCGCCTTCGCTTTTGTGGTGCTGCTCGGCACGGTGTTCCCCCTGCTGGTGGAGGCGGTCAACGGCGACCGCATCTCCGTCGGCAGCCCCTACTTCAACCGGATGACGATGCCGCTGGGCATGTCCCTGCTGTTCCTGATGGCGGTGGCCCCGGCGCTTCCCTGGCGCAAGGCGTCGGGTGAGCTGTTGCGCAGCCGGCTGCAATTGCCGGCGTGGGCGGCGACGGCGACGGTGGTGGTGGCGGTGGTGCTCGGCGCCCGAGGCCTGGCCCCCCTGCTGGCCTTCGGTCTGGCCGCCTTCGCCGCCGCCGCCGCCCTGCGCCAACTGGCCCTGGCCGCCAGGGCTTCCCGCCGAAGGGGTGGCTCGGTGTTCGCCGGCCTGGTCGGTCGGGCCAACGGGGGTATGATCGTCCACTTGGGGGTGGTGCTCATCGCCGTGGCCTTCGCCGCTGCCTCGTCCTACGCCAGCAGCAAGGAGGTCCGCCTTGTCGAGGGGCAGTCGGGCTCCGTGGCCGGCCACACCGTCACCTACCTGGGCATGAACCCGCCGGTGGAGACCGGGCAGAAGACCGTGTTCAGCGCCAAGGTGCGCATCGACGGTGGCCAGGTCTACGAACCGGCCCTGAACCGCTTCCCCAACGCCACCCAGACGCTCGGCACCCCTTCGGTGCGCACCGGGCTGACCGAGGACGTCTACCTCACCCTGGTGGTCGCTCCCAAGAGCGCTGCCGACCCCACCGTCATCGGGGTGATCGTCCAGCCCCTGGTCGCCTGGCTGTGGATCGGGGGGGGCGTGATGGCCATCGGGACCCTGCTGGCGGCCTGGCCCGGGGAGCGCCGGCGGCGACCCACGCAGCCGGCGTCCCAACCGGCAGACGAGAGCCGGTCGGCGCCGCCGGCTGAACCGGAGGTCCCGGCCCCGGTGGTCGTGGGCTGACGTGGCAGGGGAGACGACGGCCGACCCCGAGGCGGACCTCAACGAGGCAGGAGAGGGCGAGGGAGCCGTCGCCGCAACCGCTGCCGCCGCCCGGGGGGTCGGTGTTCCCGCCGGCAGCCCCCCGCCGACACCACCGCGGCGGCGCACGGCGCTGTACAGCGCCGTCGCTCTGGGGGTGACCGTCGCCCTGCTGGTCGGGGTGCTGGCCACCCGTCAGCCATCCTCTACCAGGCTGGCCGACAGCCCCCTGCTCGGCCGCCCGGCGCCGGCTCTGGCCGGCCCCTCGGTGCTGGAGGGCGGTGGCGACTTCGACCTCGTCGACCAGCGGGGCCGGTGGACGCTGGTCAACTTCTTCGCCACCTGGTGCGTCCCCTGCCGG
Organism: Acidimicrobiales bacterium; assembly: GCA_051005375.1. Classification (GTDB taxonomy): domain Bacteria; phylum Actinomycetota; class Acidimicrobiia; order Acidimicrobiales; family CADCSY01; genus JADDRA01. The sequence goes on along the minus strand of JBPCJK010000120.1, from coordinate 4,418 downwards.
GCCGAGCACCCCGACCTGCTCCGCTTCAGCGCCGCCCACGCCGCCGCCGGCGACGCCCGTCTGGTCAGCGTGGTCTTCAGCGACGACCGCGACGACGTCGCCCGCTTCTTCACCGAGCGGGGAGGCGACTGGCCGGTGCTCGACGACCCCGTCGGCCGGGTCGCCCTCGACTTCGGCGTCACCGGCGTCCCCGAGTCCTACCTCATCGGTCCCGACGGCACCGTGGCGGCCAAGGTGATCGGCGGCATCGACTTCGACAAGTTGGCGGACCTGCTGGCCCGGGCCCAGGCCGGCCCCGAGGGCGGGAGCTGAGCTGTGGCCCGCTGGCGGCGCTGGCTCCCCTGGTTGGCCCTGGCCCTGGTGCTGGTGACGGCGCTGGCCGTGGGGAACCGTCACGACGGCGGCCCCCGCAGCAACGCCGAGCGGGCCGCCGGCCTGTCCGCCGAGCTGCGCTGCCCCACCTGCCGGGGCCAGTCGGTGCTGGAGTCCGATGCTCCTGCCGCCGCCGCCATCCGCACCGAGATCGCCCGGCGCATCGACGAGGGCCAGGGCGAGGAGGAGATCAAGGCCTACCTGGTCGACAGGTTCACGCCATCGATCCTCCTCACCCCACCCCGGTCGGGGGTAGGGGCGCTGGTGTGGGTGCTGCCGGTGGCCGGGCTGGTGGTCGCCATCGCCCTCCTCACCGTGGCCTTCCGGCGCTGGCACAGCCAGACGGTGGCCACGGTGAACGACGACGATCGCATTCGGGTGGCGCGGGCCCTGCGCTCGCGGCGGTGACCGCGCCTGCCGCCGCTCCCCGTCTCGACGACGAGGCCCGGGCCGAGCTCGAGGAGCAGCGGGACTTCCTCCTGCGCTCGCTCGACGACCTCGAGCGGGAGCGGGCTGCCGGCGATCTCGACGACGCCGACTACCAGACGCTCAAGGACGACTACACGGCCCGGGCGGCCAAGGTCCTGGCCGCCGTCGATCAGGGCCGGGCGGCGCCGACGGGGGCGGCTCCGGCTCGAACCCGCCGGGGCCGGCGTCTCCTGAGCGTGGTGGTGGTGACTGTGGTGGCGGTATCGGCCGGGCTGGCGGTGGCGGCGTCGTCGGGCGCCCGCATGCCCGGCGACACCATCTCCGGCGACATCCGCCAGACCTCGTCGGGTCAGCTCCAGCAGGCGGCAGCCCTGGCCCAGCAAGGAGACTTCACCGCTGCGCTTAAGCTGTACGACGGCGTTCTGTCGGCCGACCCCGTGAACCTCGAAGCGCTCTCCGAGCGGGGCCTGCTCCTGGTGTCGTTGGGCTCCGCGACCAAGCGTCCGGCACTGGCCGACCAGGGCCAGGCGTCGATCGAGCGGGCCCTGGAGGTCGACGCCCGCAACCCCCGCGCCCTGTTCTACCTGGGCCTGGCCCTGCGGCTGAAGGGCGACGACGCCGGTGCCGCCGAAGCGTTCGACCGGTCGTTGGCCGCCGACCCGCCCCCGGCGCTGCGCCAGGCCATCGAGAGCTTCCTGGCATCCGTCGCCACCCCCGACCCGGGGGCCCCACCCGGATAGACCTGTCGCCACCGGGGATTCCTGGGCACTTGAGGGCGCTGAGCGACACCGAACGTCCACAAATGCCAGTGGGCTAAGCTGTGGCCATGCGCCTGCACATCACTTTGGAGGATGATCTGGTGGCCGCGCTCGACGCCCGGGTGGGCGCCCGTCGCCGCAGTCGCTTCATCGCCGAGTCTCTCCAACGCGCCCTCGACGACCAGCGCAGGTGGGACGACATCGAAGCCGGCCTTGGGTCGATCGACGATCACGGGCACGAGTGGGACGACGACCCTGCGGCCTGGGTGCGCCAGCAGCGGTCCTCCGAAGACCGGCGAGTCGGGTAGCGCCGCCCCTGGTGGCTCGCGTCCTGTTCGACACCACCGTGCTCATCGACGCCCTGCGGGGGTGCCCAGCGGCAGCGCGGATGCGCGGACTGCGACTTGGAGGCGATGTCTGCTACGTCTGCATCGTGAACGTGGAGGAGGTGGTGCGGGGGCTGCGCCCTCCTGAGCGAGGCTCCGCCCTGCGGCTGCTCCACGGTCTGCGCCTGGCGCCGCTCAGCCACGCCGAGGGCGTACAGGCCGGCGATTGGCGACAGACCTATGCCCGGATGGGGACCACCTTGAGTCAGGCCGACTGCTTGATCGGTGCCGCGGCCAGGGCGGTAGGCGCCAGGCTGGCCACCGGCAACCCCAAGGACTTCCCAATGCCCGAGCTCGACGTGGAGCACTGGCCCGTCGGAGTGTGAATCACCGGCCAGGAGGCGTGTAGCGGGCTCGGGCGAAGGTGCCGTCGGGGCCCTCCTCGATGGTCCACACCGAGCCCTTCTTGCACGTCCAGCGATCCGCCAGCTCGACGCCCCGACGGTGGAGACGGTCGAGGAGGGGGCCGAGGAGGTTGCCGTGGGTGCACACCACCGCCTCGGTGCCGGTCAGCTGCTTCAGCAGCGCCCAGGTCGCCTTGACATCGGATTCCTCGGCGAGAGCCGGGTGCTCTTCCACCTCGAGGCCCAGCCGTTCGGCCAGTGGCTCCACCGTCTCGACGCAGCGGCGGTACCGGCTTGTGAGGATGCGCTTCACCGGCGCGGCGCCAAGGAGGTCGACAAGAGCCACGGCCTGACCTGCTCCGGTCCTGGACAGGGGGCGCAGCTCGTCGGGACCGTCCCACTCGGACCGGTCGCCGGCCTTGGCGTGACGAACGACGTGGATGCTCATCGAGAGCACGAGCGTAGGCCGACGTGGCTGCCGCCAGAAAGCCCGGCAGGTGGTGGTGGAGGTCCTCGCCGTCGGGTCCGCCGTGGACGGTGTCTCCTGTCGGCCAGACTCAGCCGGTGCTCCTGCGATCCGGCCCCCTCCTCAGCGTGCGTCTCCCGTGGGTAACCGTCAACCCCAACCCTTCGGCGTGATCGGCGAAGCGGTCCGGCGCTTGAGCGGCGGGAGGTCTGGCGGCGGGGGCGACACCGGCGCCCGGGAGCTCGGGCGCCGGACCGTGGTCATGGCGTCGGGAACGGTGCTGTCGCGCCTGACCGGGTTCGGACGGGTGCTGGCCCTCGGCATCGCCATCGGCTTCAACAACGTCACCGACACCTACGCCCTGGCCAACACCACGCCCAACATCGTCTACGAGCTGGTGCTCGGTGGGATCCTCTCGGCCACCCTCGTGCCGGTGATCGTGGGAGCGCTGTCGTCGGGGTCCCACGCCGCCGACGCCGCTGCCGCCGCCGGCGCCGCCGGCGCCGAAGCCGAAGGCGAAGCCGAGGCCGAAGCCGAGCGAGGGATCTCCGCCCTGGTCTCGGTCACCGCCGCCGTCCTGGTCGCCGTGTCGGTGGCCCTGGCCGTCGCCGCCCCGCTGGTCATACGGCTCTACACCGCCGGTGACACCAGCCCCTCCGTCGTAGCCCAACGGGTGGTGGCCGCCCGCATGCTCGTGCTCTTCGCTCCCCAGGTGGCGTTGTACGGAACCATCACCTTGGCTACGGCGCTGCTGCAGGCCCGGCGGCGCTTTGCCGCCCCCATGTTTACGCCTGTACTCAACAACCTGGTCGTCATCGGGGTGCTGGTGGCCTTCCCTTTCGTCGCTCGCAGCACCAGCGACCTCGGCGTGTTGCGTGACGACGGGACGGGCATCGCCCTGCTCGGCCTGGGCACCACGACAGGGGTTCTGATCCAGGCCCTGGCCCTCGGGGTGTCGGCACGGCGGGCCGGCGTGGCCCTGCGCTGGGTCTGGCAACCCGGTCATCCCCTGGTACGACGTATCGTGCGCCTCTCCGGTTGGACGCTGGGGTTCGTCGCCGCCAACCAGGTCGCCGCCTTCGTGGTCATCCTCCTGGCCAACCGAGGCGCTGCGGGCGATCTCGCCGCCTACCAGGCGGGCATGATCTTCTTCCTGCTGCCCCACGCCGTGCTGTCGGTGTCGTTGATGACGGCGCTCCTGCCCGAGCTCTCCGAGCGATGGGCGGTGGGCGACGTCGCCGGGTTCCGGTCCCGGCTGCGCTTCGGGTTGCGCCTGTGCCTGGTGGTCCTGGTGCCGGCGGGCGCCGTCTACGCCGTAATCGCCCGCCCGCTGGTGGCGCTGGTGCTCCAACACGGCGCCCTCACCGGTGCCTCGGCCCAGCTCACCGCCGACGTGCTGGCCCTGCTGGCGCTCGGGCTGCCCGGGTTCAGTTGCTTCCTCCTGCTCAGCCGGGCCTACAACGCCATGCAGGACACCCGCAGCCTGTTCTTCCTGTACCTCCTGGAGAACGGCGTCAACATCGGCCTCGCCATCCTGCTGTACCCCGCCCTCGGCGTCCGCGGCCTGGCCGTGTCCTACTCAGTCGCCTACACCGTCGCCGCCATCGTCGCCCTGGCCCACCTCCGCCGCCGCACCCGTTCCGGGCCGGGACAGTGGGCGGGG
>JBPCJK010000119.1:0-4571 GCA_051005375.1 Acidimicrobiales bacterium | reverse complement strand
CTCTCGCTGGTCATGACCTCGAAGGGCGCCATGGCCGGCTCCCGGCGAGGCACCGCCGCCACGTCGACGTCCATCCCCACCCCGCCCCGGCTCGCCGTCTCGCTGGTGGCGCAGGTGAGCCCGGCACCGCCCAGATCCTGGATTCCCACAACCACACCGGCGTCGAGCAGGGCGAGGCAGGCCTCGATGAGGCGCTTCTCTTCGAACGGGTCGCCGATCTGGACGCTGGGGCGCTTGGCGGCATCGCCGTCGCCGGGCTGGCCGGCCCCATCCAGGGAGCTGTCGCCAGGCCCGTCGTCGACAGTGCCGAAGCCAGCTGAGGCGAGGACGCTCACCCCCCCGATGCCGTCGCGCCCGGTGGCCGAGCCCAGCAGCACCGCCAGGTTGCCCACCCCTGAGGCCCGGCCCAGCACCAGCCGCTCGACGGGCAGGAGCCCCAGGCAGGCCACGTTCACCAGGGGGTTGCCGGTGTAGGTGGCGTCGCAGACCACCTCACCGCCGACCGTGGGCACACCGACGGAGTTGCCGTAGCCGGAGATGCCACTGACCACCCCTTCGAGGATCCAACGACTACGGGGGTCGTCGAGTGGGCCCACCCGAAGGGCGTCCATCAGGGCGATCGGCCTCGCTCCCATGGTGAAGATGTCACGCAGGATCCCTCCGGCTCCGGTGGCCGCCCCCTGATAGGGCTCGATGGCCGAAGGATGGTTGTGGCTCTCGATGCGGATGGCGGCGGCGATGCCGTCGCCGACGTCGACGACCCCGGCGTTCTCCCCCGGACCCACCAGGACCCGCTCACCCGCCGAGGGCAACCGGCGAAGGTGGAGGCGGGACGACTTGTAGGAACAATGCTCCGACCACATCACCGCGAACATGGCCAGTTCCAGATGGTTCGGCGGCCGTTCAAGGATCCGCTCGATGTCAGCCGCTTCCGAGTCGGTCAGGCCCAACGCCCGGTGCATCGAAGTTTCCATCAAAGACTCCCCGGTGAACAACGTCTCGAGACACCGATCAGTGTCGTCGTCATTGTCATTGCGCTCCTACACTACTTTGCTAGGGTACTCAGCCATGGCACCCAGAAAGAAGCGAGTTGTCTCCGACGATCAAAAGACGGCTATGGCCGAGGGACGGGCGCAGAGTCGCCTGCTGGCTCCCTATCTCGAGGCCCTGGAGACCTACAAACCCAAGCGGGGCCGGAAGCGGACTCCCGAGTCGATCGATCGACGATTGGCGGCCATCGACCGGGAGCTCGAAAGGGGCAACCAGATGAAACGGCTCTCCCTGGTCCAGGAACGCCTCGATCTGCTCAACGAACGGGAGAACCTCGAGCAGGATGTCGACCTCTCCTCCTACGAGGAGACGTTCGTCGCCAACGCCAAGTCCTACGGTGACCGCAAGGGCATCAGCTACGAGGCCTGGCGTCAGCTCGGGGTTCCCCCGGCCGTGCTCAAGCGGGCAGGCATCTCCCGGGGCGGTGGCTGAGCCGAGGCGGCGGCGCTGGACAGGAAGGACCGCAGGAGCGGGATACCATCGGTCGATCCAAGCAAAGGATCCGACGCCCGCTCCGGATGAGGCATGATGCCGACCACGTTGCGGCCGGCGGAGCAGACGCCGGCGATGTCATCGATCGAGCCGTTGGGATTTTGGACATAGCGCAATACGACCCGATCATCGCCTCGTAGTTCAGCCAGCGTCTCGGGTGAGCAGGTGTAGTTTCCCTCGAAGTGGTTGACGGGGAGCCGCAGGACAGAGCCCCCGTCAACACCCGATGTAAGGACAGAAGCAACGGACACCACCCGCAGCTCGACGGTGGTGCAGAGAAACTTCAACCCCTGGTTCTTCTGAAGGGCGCCAGGGACGAGACCAGATTCCGCAAGGATCTGGAAACCGTTGCAGATCCCGAGCACCGGTCCGCCAGCAGCGGCAAAGGCAGCGACGGCCGACATCACCGGAGAGAGGTGGGCGATAGCCCCGGGCCGCAGATAGTCGCCGTGAGCGAACCCACCAGGGACGATGACGGCGTCGACTCCCCTGGTGGTGTCGTCGGCGTGCCATAACACCTCAGCAGTGGCGCCCAGGCACTGCACCGCCTCCATTGCATCACCGTCGCAGTTCGACCCTGGGAAAACCACCACCCCCACCCGGGTACTCATGGCGCTGCTGCACCGAACGGCACCATGCTGATCTCGGTGTCCTCGATGACCGGGTTGGCCAAGAAACGCTGGCACAGCTCCTCGACCCTGCCGTGGGCGACCATTTCGTCGTCGGCCTCGACCGTGAAGCGAATGGCCTTGCCGACGCTCACCCCGGTGATGCCGTCAAACCCCAACGCCGGCAGCGAGCGCTCTACCGTGGCGCCCTCCGGGTCGGCGATGCCCGGGCGCAACCGCACCTCTACCAGCACGGCGAACCTCATCGGCCGGCTCTGGCACTTCCGGCGCCTGGCCACTGGGTCAATGAACCGCCGGTGAGGCGGTCGTGGGCCTGCACGTACCGATCCCGGGTGGCGGTGATCACCTGGGACGGAAGCGCAGGCGGCGGTGGGGTCTTGTCCCAGTCGAGGCCGTCGAGCCATCGACGTAGTGGCTCTTTGTCGAAGGAAGGCGGGGTCGAGCCAGGGACCCAGTGGTCAGCCGGCCAGAACCGGGAGGAATCGGGGGTGAGGATCTCGTCGGCCACCACCAGCGTTCCCTCGACCAGGCCCAGCTCGAACTTGGTGTCCGCCACCAGGATGCCCCGCTCGGCGGCCCAGGCCGCCCCCTGCCGGTAGAGCTCGAGGGAGATGTCCCGGGCGTCGGCGAACTGCTCGGAGCCAACCAGCGCGGCAGCCTCAGCCAGGGAGAGGTTGACGTCGTGGCCCTCGTCAGCCTTGGTCGAGGGCGTGAAGACCGGCTCGGGCAGCCGCTCCGACTCTTGCAGGCCGGCTGGCATGGGCGCTCCGTGGACCGTGCCCCGCTGCCGGTACTCCCGCCACGCCGAGCCCGTCAGGTAACCCCGCACGATGCACTCGATGGGCAGCATGTCCGCTCGCCGGCAGAGCATGACCCGACCGGCCAGCTCCGGGCGCCGGGCTGCTTCCGGCAGGTCGTCGAGAGCGGTGGACACCAGATGGGAACCGGCCACGCCACCCAGGTGCTCGAACCAGAACGCCGACATGGCGGTGAGTACCCGTCCCTTGTCGGGGATGGGCTCGGCCATGACCACGTCGAAGGCGCTGATGCGGTCCGACGTCACCAGCAACACCAGGCCGTTCCCGGCGTCGTAGAGGTCGCGCACCTTGCCAGCGTGCAGGTGGGGCAGTGGGATATGGGGAAGGGGGATGTACCGGGCGCCGCTCACAGGATGGGCCCGGGGGTGTAGGCCACGGCCTGGGGGTGGCGGGCCACGACTTCGGCGACCCGCTCGACGAAGGCCCCGGTCTGGTCCACGGCAGCGCCAACGAAGGTCAACGGGTCGGCGACCAGCCTCTTCAACACGGGCTGGCCGAGGGGGAACCGCTCATCGGCGGCCAACCGTTCGAGCAGGTTGACGTCGGCCCTGCCCTGGTGGCGGGCCCGCACCGCGGCCAGGGCGTGGCCGCTGATGACCTCGTGGGCCTGCTCCCGACCCATCCCCGCCTGCACCGCCGCCACCAACACCTTGGTGGTGGCCAGGAAGGGAAGCTCTCGACGCAACTCGACTTCAATGACGGCAGGGTGGTGGGCAAACCCGTCGAGGATCACCAGGAACGTCTCGAACACGCCGTCGGCGGTGAAGAAGGCGTCGGGCAGGGCCACCCGGCGCACGACCGAGCAACTCACGTCACCCTCGTTCCACTGCCCGCCGGCCAGCGCCGCCACCATGGCCAGGTGGCCTCCCAGCACGGTGACGAGCGAGTGGATGCGCTCGCACGACCGGGTGTTCATCTTGTGGGGCATGGCCGAGGAGCCGACCTGTCCGGGGGCGAACCCCTCCGAGGCCAAGTCGTGGCCGGCCATCAGTCGGATGGTGGTGGCCAGGTTGGCCGGTCCCGCCGCCGCTTGCACCAGTGCGGCGACCACGTCGAGGTCGAGGGACCGGGGGTAGATCTGGCCGACGCTGCCCAGGGTGCCGGCGAAGCCCAGGCGGCGGGCGACCGCCCCCTCCAGCCGGTCGAGCCGGTCGGGGTCACCACCGAGGAGGTCGAGCTGGTCCTGTTGGGTGCCCACCGGGCCCTTGAGCCCCCGGAGCGGGTAGCCGGCCAGGAGCGCCTCCAGCCGGGTCAGTGCCATCAGCAGCTCCTCGCCGGCGTTGGCGAAGCGCTTGCCCAGCGTGGTGGCCTGGGCGGCCACGTTGTGGGTACGCCCCGTCACCACCACCGCAGCGTGCTCGGCGGCCAGCTCGGCCAACCGGGCCAGGGCCGCCACCATCCGGTCGCGCACCAGCGCCAGCGAATCGCGGACCTGGGTCTGCTCCACGTTCTCGGTGACGTCACGAGAGGTCATGGCCTTGTGGATGTGCTCGTGGCCGGCCAGGGCGCAGAACTCCTCGATGCGGGCCTTGACGTCGTGACGGGTCACCCGTTCCCGGGCCTCGATCGACGCCAGGTCGAC
>JBPCJK010000118.1:0-15235 GCA_051005375.1 Acidimicrobiales bacterium | reverse complement strand
CGGGGAAGACCTCGATGGTGTCGCCCCGCACCCGGAACTTGCCCCGCACGAAGTTCAGGTCGTTGCGGTCGTACTGCATCTCCACCAGGCGCCGGAGAATGGCCCGCTGGTCGTGCTCCTCGCCCCGGCGCAGCATGAGCACCTGGGTGGCGTACTCCTCGGGCGACCCCAGGCCGTAGATGCAGGACACGGAGGCGACCACGATGACGTCCCGCCGGGCCAGTAGCCCCGACGTGGCCGAGTGCCGGAGCCGGTCGATCTCGTCGTTGATGCTGGAGTCCTTCTCGATGTACGTGTCGCTGGAGGCGATGTAGGCCTCGGGCTGGTAGTAGTCGTAGTAGGAGACGAAGTACTCGACCCGGTTGTGGGGGAAGAACTCCCGGAACTCGTTGGCCAGCTGGGCGGCCAGAGACTTGTTGGGGGCGATGACCAGGGTGGGGCGCTGAGCCCGTTCGATGGCCCAGGCCATGGTGGCGCTCTTGCCGCTCCCGGTGATGCCGAGCAGGGTCTGGAAGCGGTCGCCCCGGGCGATGCCCTCGGCCAGGGCGTCGACGGCCTGAGGCTGGTCTCCAGCGGGGGCGAAGTCGGACACGACCTGGAACGGCGGCACCCCAGGATGGTACCCAGCGCTCCCCTTCGTTCTGGCCCGCCTGTCCTCCGTTCTGGCCCCAGGATCCGGTCGAAATCCACGCGCTTCTGGGGCCAGAACGGTGTCCGGAGGGTGTCAAGGGTCGGGCAACTTCAGCATCCAGGCCCACGCCTGGTCGACCTGGGGGGGGAGCGCCTCCGGGGGACCGGCATTGTCGATGACGAAGTCGGCTCGGGCCAGGCGCTCCTCCCGGGGCATCTGACGGGCCAGTCGGGCTCGCGCCTCGGAGTCGGTCATGCCTCTGCGGGCGGTAAGGCGAGCCACGGCGGTGTCTACCGGGCAGTCGACCACCACCACCCCGACCACCTGGTAGTGGCCCGTCTCCAGCAACAGGGGCACCTCGAGCACCACCACCTCGGGCGCACCGCTTGCACCGCCGGCCAGTGCGGAGAGATGTTCGGCCATGGATGCCGCCACCGCCGGGTGGGTGAGGCTCTCCAGCTCGGCCAGGGCGCCGGGGTCATCGAAGACCACCCGGGCCAGCGCCCTCCTGTCGAGGGCGCCGTCGGGTGAGACCACGTCGGGCCCGAAGCGCTCGACCGTGGCCTCATAGACCGATTGGCCCGGTCGTTGCAGCTCACGGGTGACGGCGTCGGCGTCGAGTACGGATGCACCGCGATCGGCCAACAGGTCGGCCACGGTGCTCTTTCCCGAACCGATGCCGCCGGTCAGGCCCACCGCCTTCACGGTGTCAGCCGATGGGCGCTGCCTCTCCCTCAGGGCTCGGCTGGTCGCCGCCCTCGCCCCCGGCCTCGGCGGGCACCGGGGCACCCATCTCGCCGGCGACCGCGGGAACGGTGTCGCCACCGGCGACCGCGGGGTCACCCATCTCGCCGCCTGCCGTGTCGCCGGCAACGGTGTTGGTCGGCTCGCCGGGCTGGCTGCCGGCATCGTCGCTCCCAGACTTCGCCACCGCCGCAGCCGCCGCCGCCCCGGGCTCGCCGTCGGCGCCGTCGCCGTACTCGGCGTAGTACTCGGCCCAGGCCTTCTCGGCGTCGACGGTGTCGGCTGCCCCCACGTAGTTGCCGGCGTCGTCGTAGGCGTGCTCGCCGAAGTGCTGCTGGTACTCAGCGGCCACCACCCCACCTTCGGCGGCCTGCTTGATGGACAGGCTGATCCGGCGGCGCTGGAGGTCGAGGTCGATGATCTTGACCCATAGCTCCTCACCGGGGTTCACCACCTGCTCGGGAAGGTCGACGTGGGCCTCGCTCATCTCCGAGATGTGCACCAGCCCCTCGATGCCCTCCCCCACCTGCACGAAGGCGCCGAAGGGCACCAGCTTGGTGACCCGGCCGTAGACCAGCTCACCGACGCGGTGGTTGGTGGCGAACTCCTGCCACGGGTCCTGCTGGGTGGCCTTGAGCGAGAGGCTGATGCGCTCCTTGTCGAGGTCGACGTCGAGCACCTGGACCTCGATCTCATCGCCCACGGCCACGACTGAGCCGGGATGGTCGACGTGCTTCCAGGACAGCTCGGAGACGTGCACCAGGCCGTCCATGCCCCCCAGGTCGACGAAGGCGCCGAAGTTGACCACCGAGGACACGGTGCCCTTGCGCACCTCACCAGGCTTGAGGTTGGTGAGGAACTCCTCCCGCTGCTCTTTCTGGGTCTCCTCCAACCACGCCCGCCGGGAGAGGACCACGTTGTTGCGGTTGCGGTCGAGCTCGATGATCTTGGCCTCGATGGTGCGGCCCACGTAGGGCAGGAGGTCGCGCACCCGGCGCAGCTCGACCAGGGAGGCGGGCAGGAAGCCCCGCAGGCCGATGTCGAGGATGAGCCCGCCCTTGACCACCTCGATGACCGGGCCCCGTACCACGCCGTCGCGCTCCTTCTCCCGCTCGATCTCGCCCCAGGCCCGCTCGTACTGGGCCCGCTTCTTGGACAGGACCAGCCGACCTTCCTTGTCCTCCTTCTGGAGGACGAGGGCCTCGATGACCTCCCCCATGGACACGATCTCGCCGGGGTCGACGTCGTTGCGGATGGACAGCTCCCGGGAGGGGATCACTCCCTCGGACTTGAACCCGATGTCGAGCAGGACCTCGTCCTTGTCGACCTTGACCACGGTGCCGGTCACGATGTCGCCGTCCTCGAAGGCGACGATGGTCCCGGCGATGGCGTCGTCGAACGACATTTCACCCAGGTCGTCGCTCACCACCTGCCTCGGGGTGTACTCGCCGGTCTCGGCGTCGAGGCTGCCGACGCCCTCTGGCGGCGGGCTCGGGTCGAGGGTGGTGGTGGAGGAGTCGCTGATCTGATCGGACATGGTGGTCGAGGCCTTTGGATGGATGGAGGTGGATGGATGGAGGTGGATGGATGGAAGACGTCAAACCGCTGCCCGGGGGCGAACGGGGTGACTCGGTGCACGGACCTGTCCGGCGCCAGCAGCGCTGGGTAAAGACGGGCAGGGGGGATGGAGCGAGGCCCAGCCTACCAAGGCGTCGAGCCGAAGCGATCGTCAGTTGGGCTGCAACGTGCCCTCCAGTTCTGGCACCTGGATCGCGCCGATAACAGGCTGTCGCTCACAGACGAAAGAACCGGGGAGGGAGGAGGGAGGGTCAACGATAGGAGCGGGCCTGGAGCTCGTGAAGCTCGGCGTAGAGGCCGCCCCGGGCCACGAGCTCGTCGTGGCTGCCGGCTTCGGCCACCCGACCCCCGTCGACCACCACGATGAGCTGCGCCATGCGCACGGTGGAGAACCGGTGGGACACCAAGACGGTGATCGCCCCGGTCTCGGCGCTCAGCGTACGGGCCGCGCCGGCGTAGCGCTCGAAGAGGGCGTGCTCGGTCTCGGCGTCGACCGAGGCGGTGGGCTCGTCCAACACCAGCACGAGCGGGCGGGCCCGCATCATGGCCCGGGCCAGCGCCAGCTTCTGCCACTGCCCGCCCGAGAGCTCGGTCCCACCGTCGAAGCTGGGGCCCAGCTTGGTCTCCAGCCCGTCGGGCAGGTCGTGAGCCAGGTCGGTCGACGCCGCTCGTGCCAGGGCGTCGTCGACTGCGCCCCTGTCGTGTTGACGGGGGAGGTCGCCCACGCCGACGTCCTCCCGGGCGAGGAGCTCCAAGCGGGCGAAGTCCTGGAAGCCGGCGGCCAGGCGGGCCCGCCACTCGTCGAGGTCGATGTCGGCCAAGCTGGTGCCGTCGACCTGGATGGCGCCCGCCGTCGGTTCGTAGAAGCGACACAGCAACTTGACCAGGGTGGACTTGCCGGCACCGTTGTCGCCCACCAGGGCGACGGTGGCCCCGGCCGGCAGCACCAGGTCGACATCGACCAGGACGTCGGTCTCGCTATCAGGGTAGCGGAAGGCGACGCCCCGCAGCTCGATTCCTTCGACCAGGCGATCGGGCGCGGCGGCATGACTGGCCTGACGAGCCAGCGCGTCCCGGGAGTAGTCGATCAGCCACAGGTAGCGGGCGGCCATCCGCGTCAACCTTCCCAACGCCGCGTAGATGCCGACCGCACCCGAGACCTGCTGGTTGACCCGGGCCAGCAGGGCGAGGGCGAGGACGACCGAGCCCAAGGTGACTCTGCCGGCGACGGCGCCGCTCACCACCAGGACGACGGCGCCGGCGTAGCCCAGGGTGAACATCGACCAGCCCACCAACGTCCAGACCAGACCACGCCAGCCGGCGGCGTCGAGACGGCGGTCGATCCCCCGCCACAGGACCTGATGGCGCCCGATGAGCTCGTTGCCCAGGCCGAAGATCCGCAGCTCCTTGCCCGGGCCCGGTGAGGTGGCCAGTTCGAACAGGTGCCGGGCCAGGCGGAGATCGCCGGCGGTGGCGTCCAGGGCGGTTTGGCGCAACTGCTCGGCCTTCGACCCAGCCCAGAACGAGGGCAGGGCGAAGAGGGGAAAGACCAGGAGCCAGGGGTTCACGGAGGCGAGGAGGAAACCGGTGGCCAGGGCCTGGACGACCATGGCCAGGGCGATGGCGACGGTGTTGCCAGCACCGGAGAGCACGTAGCCTTCGTTGCGCAGGAGCTCCGTCTGGTCGAGGTACTCGGGGCGCTCATGGTGCTCGATCCCGGGTGTGCCGGCGCTGAGGGCGATCAGGCGCTGGTCGAGGTAGAGGCCGGTGTGCTCTTTGAGCGGGAACATCATGCGGTTGATGCCCCACCCGGCCACCCGCCCGAGCGCCCCGGTGACCCCGAGGCCTCCGGCCGCCACCAGGGCCCCAGCGGCATCGGCGTCGGCGGCCGCATCGATCAGGAGCTTCAGCCACAGGGCCACCACCACCACCGTGATCGAGGAGAGCGTGTTCAGCACCATCACGCCCAGGCACCGTCGACGGTCGGCCCGATAGGAGATGGACACCGACGCACCGAGCTGTCGCAACCACCTACGCACGGGGCATCAGCCCCTGGCGGCCAGGATCCGGGCGATCGTCGACATCCGTCGGGTCCGAGAGGTCCGAGGGGGCGGGCGGACCCGACGGATCGACGAAGCGAGCGGCTTGGAGGTCGAACATGTGGGCGTAGCGGCCCCCGGCCGCCAGCAGGCTCGGGTGATCGCCGTCCTCGACGACCCGTCCCCCTTCGACGACCACGATCCGGTCGGCCCGACGCACGGTGGAGAAGCGGTGGGAGATGACGACGGTGGTGACGCCCTTGGTCAGCTCCAGGAAGCGGTCGTAGAAGGCGGCCTCGGCCCGCACGTCGAGCGCCGCCGTCGGTTCGTCGAGGACGAGGACGCCGGCGCCCGCCTCCACGGCGAAGAGCGCCCGAGCCAAGGCGACGCGCTGCCACTGGCCCCCGGAGAGATCCACGCCGCCGGCCTGGCGACGGGACAGCACCGTCTCCCACCCCTCGGGAAGTCCGTCGATGATCCCGGTCGCTTCCGCCCGCTCGGCCGCCCTGTCGAGCAGCTCCCGATCGGCCAGGCGGTCGAGGGCGCCGAAGCCGACGTTGTCGACCATGGGCAGGGCGTAGTGGGTGAAGTCCTGGAAGATGACGGCGATCCGCGCCTGCCAGGCCCGGGGATCGATCTCCGAGAGCGGGGTCCCGTCGACCAGGATGCGCCCGGCCGTGGGGTCGTAGAGGCGACACAGGAGCTTGACCAGGCTCGTCTTGCCGGCCCCGTTGCTCCCCACGATGGCCAGCGACCGGCCCGCGGGGATCTCCAGGTCGAGGCCGCAGAAGACGTCGCTGCGACCGCCTCGGTAGGCGAAGGAGACACCTTCGAAGCGGATGCCCTCACGGGGGAGCCCATCGGCTGGTCGCCGGCCCTCGAGCTCAGAACCGGCGGCGGCCGTGGCTTCCTCCAGCGCCAGGGCGGCCGGTACGGGCGCAGTGCCGTGGCTGATGTTGATGTCGTCGATGCCGATGGGCACGGCCGCCACCCCGGCCACGGCGGTGGCGAAGGCCGTGAGCTCGCCCAGGCTGATCTCGCCCGAGGCGGCCGCCCGACCGAGCAGGGCGTAGGCACCGCCCTGGGCGACGAGCGTGAGGAGCGCGTAGATGGGCCCGAGCCACCGGCCCTTGCGCCGGTCGACCCAGAACTGGGCCATGGCCCGGTGCCAGTCGGCGCCGAAGCGCTCGCCCACCCAGGAGCGGAGGCCGAACACCCGCAGCTCCTTGGCCGCGGCCGGCGTGAGGGCCAGGTCTCGGAAGTAGGAGGTGCGACGGAAGCGACGGGCGTGGCCCCGAAGGGCCCCGACCGTCTCCGCCAGGTTGGCGCTGAGCAGCCCGTGCATGCCGACGAAGGTCACCAGCAATGCCAGGGCGAGCCACCAGCGGAAGCCCGCCAGCACGACGGCCGACCCGGCGGAGGCCAGGATGATCGAGCTCACGCTGGCCAGACCCACCATCGCCTCCCGGGGAGTGACCTGGCTGGTCCCCACCCCCTGGGCCACCGCGACCTGGTCGAGGATGTCCGGATCCTCGAGGTGGGCGATTCCGGCGGGCGCGGAGGTGGCGCCCATGACCCGCAGCCGCAACTGCCCGTCGAGGCGCCGACCCAAGGAGTCGGCCACCACCCGCAGGGCGGGGGTGGCCACCTGGCTGGCCACGAACAGCAACGCCACTGCGACGACGGCGACCACCATTCGGCGGCCGGCCGGCCCCTCGAGGCCGTCGGCGATCACGGCCTGCACCGATCCCACCAGCGCACCGCTGGCCAACGCCAACGCCGCCGGTACCGCAGCCGTGAGGACCACCCCCGCGGCGACGGCTGCGCTGAGCGGCTTGCTCGCCGACGGCAGAAGGCGCACGGTGGTCCAGACGGGCGACGACCCTTGCTGGGTAGGGCCAACTCGTCGGCCCTGAGCCGCCTTCCTCACGTGCGAACGCTAGCTCCGTGGCGGTGGCATGGCCCGGGACATTTCGCCCGCTTCCGGCGCCAGGAATGGCCCAGGTCATTCCGGTGCCCCGGCGCCGTGACCACTGCCCGCGCCGCCTTGCCGCCGGGACGATTCGTGGAGGATCGGTGTCGCTGTTAACCGGACGCTACGGGTGCCAGACGGGGAAGCGGCGGGCCCAGCTCATCCCTTGGCCTCGGCCCAGCTGGCGCCGAAGCTGAGATTGACCTCCATGGGCACTGACAGCTGGCAGGCGCCGGCCATGGTGGTGCTCACCAACTCGACCATGGCGTCGTGCTCGTCGGGGGGCACCTCGAGGATGACCTCGTCGTGGACTTGGAGCACCAAGCGGCTGCGTACCCCCTGGGTCTCGATGGAGTGGTCGAGGGCGACCAGGGCGACCTTGAAGATGTCGGCGGCCAACCCCTGGATGCCGGCGTTCATGGCCTGGCGCTCGCCGGCCTGGCGGATGCGGAAGTTCGACGACGACAGCTCGGGGATGGGCCGCCGCCGTCCCATGAGGGTCTCGGTGTAGCCCCGCTGGCGGGCCTCGGCCACGGTGGCCTCCATGTAGGCCCGGACGTTGGGAAAGGCCTCGAAGTAGGCGTCGAGGATCTGCTGGGCCTCGGGCACGGGGACGCTCAGGCGCTGGGCCAGCCCGTAGGACTCCATCCCGTAGGCCAGGCCGTAGGAGACCATCTTGGCCTTGGACCGCTGGGTCGGGGTCACGTCACCGGAATCCACCCCGAACACCCGGGCGGCGGTGGTGGTGTGGATGTCCCGCCCGGCGGCGAAGGCCTCGATCAGCCCTGGGTCCTGGGCCAGGTGGGCGATGACCCGCAGCTCGATCTGGTTGTAGTCGGCCACCAGCAGCTCGCAGCCGCGTGGGGCGACGAAGGCTCGGCGGAAGCGACGGCCCTCGTCGGTGCGCACCGGGATGTTGTGGAGGTTGGGGTGGTCGGAGCTGAGCCTGCCGGTGCGGGCCACTGTCTGGTGGAAGGTGGCGTGGATGCGTCCGTCGTCAGCCACCTCGGCCACCAACCCCTCGCCATAGGTCGAGCGCAGCTTCTCCACCTCCCGGTAGCGCAGCAGAAGCTCGATGATGGTGTGCTGGCCCCGCAGCTTCTCCAGGGACGCGGCGTCGGTGGAGAAGCCGGTCTTGGTCCGCTTGTTAGGGGCGAGGCCGAGCTCGTCGAAGAGCACGGCCCGCAGCTGCGGGGTGGAGTTGACCAGGAAGCGCCGCCCGGCGGCGGAGTGGATCTCGGCCTCGAGGCGGACCACTTCGGCCGCCAACCCGGCGTTGAGGTCCCGCAGGTACTCGACGTCGACGGCTACGCCTGCCGCTTCCATCCGGACCAGCACCCGCACCAATGGGCGCTCGACGTCATCGTAGAGCTGGCTCAGGCCCTGTTCGGCCAGCGCCTTGCTCACCGCAGGCGCCAGCCGGGCCACGGCTGCTGCCGAGCGGCCGGCCTCGCCAGCCAGGCTGTGGTCGGTGATCCCGCCGACGATTTCGCCGGAGCCGTGGTCCTCGTCGTCGCCACCGCCCGAGCCCTTGGGGCGGTCGGGGCCGTCGGGGCCGTCGAACCCGAGGTCGAGGCGTCCTTCAACGGCTGCCGTGGTCGCCGATGTCGCCGGGGCCAGACCTAGGCCGACGTAGCGGGTGAGCAACTCAGCCAGCACGTAGGCCGTCTCCCCGGGGTCGAGCAGGTAGCCGGCCACCTCGGTGTCGAGGTCGAGGGTGCGCACGTCCACACCGAGGTAGTCGAGGGCCCGCATGAGCGCCTTGGCGCCGTGGGTGACCAAGGGCGGTCCGCCTGGCCCGAGGAGGCGAGCCAGCGCGTCTCGCACCCTGGCGTCGACCAGCAGCTCGGCAGGGATCCAGGCCGCCTCGCCGGGATCGAGGTTGGTCACAACGGCCAGGCCGGCCAGGGGCGATCGCCCCGGTTCCCCCAGGTGCACGCCCACCATGGCCAGAGGGGTCGCCACGGTAGAGCCGTCGCCGCCCAGGCTGTCGAGGAGGGGCACCGCTGTCTCGGGTGAGGCCACTTCGTGCACGCCGCATTCCAGGGTGTCGACCGCCTGGGGGGCAGGGAGGCCGGCTTCGGTCCCTGACTCCACCAGGCGCTGGTAGAGGGTTCGGAACTCCAGGAAGTTGAACAGCTCGCGAACTGCGGCAGGGTCGAAAGGCTGACGAGCCAGGTCGTCAGTCCCCACGTCGAGGGGCACGTCGCGCAGCAGGACCATGACCTCGGCGTTCCGGCGAGCGGTCTCTTCGTGCTCGGCCAGGTTCTGGCGCAGCTTGGGGGTGAGCCCCTCGAGGTTGGCGAAGATCCCCTCCAGCCCGCCGTGAGTGGTGACCAGCTTGGCTGCCGTCTTCTCCCCCACGCCGGGAACGCCAGGCAGGTTGTCGGACGGGTCGCCTCGCAGGGCGGCGTACTCGGGGTACTGGCGGGGCGATACCCCGGTGCGCTGGAGGATGCCGGCCTCGTCGTAGAGGACGTAGTCGGAGACCCCCCGGCGGTTGTAGAGGACCTTGACCAGCGGATCCTCGACCAGCTGGTAGGTGTCGCGGTCCCCGGTGACGATGACCACCTCCTCCCCCCGGTCGCGAGCCTCAGTGGCCAGGGTGGCGATGATGTCGTCGGCCTCGTAGCCGGCGGCGTCGACCATGGGGATGCCGAGCGCCTCCAGGACCCGGCGGACCAGGCCGAGCTGTTGGCGCAGGATGTCGGGGGCTTCCTCCCGCTGGGCCTTGTAGCTGGGGACAGCCTGGTGGCGGAACGTGGGCTCAGGCCGGTCGAAGGCCACGGCGATGGCGTCCGGCTGATGGTCACGCAGCAGGTTGATGAGCATCGACGTGAACCCGAACACGGCGTTGGTCACCTGGCCCGAAGCGGTGGCCATGTCGGTGGGCAGGGCGAAAAAGGCCCGGTAGGTCAGCGAGTGCCCGTCGAGCAGCAACAGCTTGGCCACATCGTGGACTCTAGGACTGGCGGAGTCTCATGCAGAAGGCCCGATTGCATGAGTACGCTGATTTCCATGACGACCAGCGCCAAAATCTCCAAGGGGGGCCAGATCTCCATTCCTGCCCAGGTGCGCCGACGTTGGGGCGCCAAGCATGTGCTGGTGGAGGACCAGGGCGACGCCCTGGTGATCCGTCCCCTACCCGATGACCCGTTCCGGGCCGCCCTTGGCTCGCTCCGGCTCCCCGATGGGATCACCTCCGAGGGCATGCGGGCCCAGGCACGGGCGGAAGAGGCCGAAGCCGAAGACCGCAAGTGGGGTCTCCTCTGACCGTCCTCGACGCGTTCGCTCTCATCGCCGCGCTCACGGACGAGCCGTCACGCGACGAGGTCGAGCGCCTCCGTTACGGCGACGGCCAAGGCGTACGTATCAGCCTCGCCAACCTCGCTGAGGTCATCGATCAACTGGTGCGTGTCAAGAGGCAACCGTTCATCGCCGTCGACCGGGCGGTCAACTGGCTCAAACAGGATGGGCTCGACCTCGTCCCGGTCGACGAGGCCATCGGCCGGCGGGCAGGCCAGTTGAGGGCCGTCCACTACCACCGCCAGCACTCGTCGGTGTCGCTCGCCGACTGCCTGGCCCTGGCCACCGCCGAAGCGCTAGGCGAAGCCCTCGCTACCCCCGACCCCGCGTTGGCGGCAATGGCCCGAGCCGTCGGGGTCGAGGTGGTCGCCCTCCCGGACTCGCAAGGTCGCCGCCCGTAGAGCCGAACTGGTTCGGCGTTGATGCACCTCAGGGGGTCAACTGGCCGTCGATCACCCGTTGGGCGGTCACCTTCATGGTCGATCGGGCGGCCATGGCCTGCCGCTGGACGAAGGTGAAGGCGGCGCTCTCGTTCAGCCCATGGGCATCGGTGAGGATGCCCTTGGCCTGGTCGACCACCCGGCGAGTCTCGAGCTGGTCCTCGAGCCCTCGGATCTCGGCCTCCAGGGCCACCATCTCCTTGAACCGCCCCAGCGCCACCTCGACCGCGGGCACCAGCTCGGAGCGCTGGAAGGGCTTGACCAGGTAGGCCAGCGCACCGGCATCGCGAGCTCGCTCGACCAGGTCGCGTTGGGAGAAGGCGGTGAGGATGAGCACGGCGGCCCGGCGCTCGCCGGTGATCTCCCGAGCAGCCGAGAGCCCGTCCAGGCCGGGCATCTTGATGTCGAGGATGGCCAGGTCGGGCTCATGCTCCTTGACCAAGGCGACGGCCTCGTCGCCCCGGCCGGTCTCCCCCACCACCTCGTAGCCCTCTTCTTCGAGGGTCTCCCGCAGGTCGAGACGGATGATCGCCTCGTCCTCGGCGAGCACGACCCTGACGGCCACCCCTTCAGCCGGCGCCGGCGACGAGCCGGTCGAGCAGATCGTCCTGAGAGCGCTCGAGCTCATCGACCCGCTTTGTCAGGCCGGATCGGTGCTGCGCCATGGCGTCGGCGTGCCGTTGGGCTTCTTGGTGCTCCTGGCCGGCCAGCGGCGTCTCCGACACCAGCGCTCGCAGGCGGGCGTCGTCGGCCGACTCCATAAGCGCCGCCAGCTGCTCGTCGACCACGGCCAGCTCGTCCCGCAACTCCTTCAGCCGGAGGGAGGCGACGGAGAGCTTGCGCTCGAGCAACGACCGGGTCATGGCCGGCGAGTGTAGACCGAGACCGATTCTTCGCTGAAGGGGAGCCTCCAGGGGCCCGAAGGAGACGTTGACCAGTTGGGGGGTGCGGCGGAACCGGTCCTACGGTGGTCACATGCAGCTCGATCCGGCAGCGTGGGGGATTGACACCGGCTACTGGGACGCAAGCGGGCACTGGCAAGAACCCGACCGGTCCTCGCTGGAGGCCATCGCCGTGGCCATGGGTGGTGGTGGGGAGGCAGCACTGGCCCCGCCGGCCGTCCCGCCGCTGTGGTGCGTCCGGCCCGGGGGCCAGGAACGGGTGGCGGGTCGGAGCCGGTTGGTGCTCGAGGACGGGACCGACCTCGGGCCCGTCGCTGCCCTGCCTCCCGACCTGCCGCTCGGCTACCACCAGCTGCAACCGCAAGAGGGGGAACCTGTCACCCGCCTCATCGTCAGCCCCGGGCGTTGTCACCTCCCCGAGGATCTCCACACCTGGGGCTGGGCGGTACAGCTCTACGCCGCCCGTTCCCATACCAGTTGGGGCATAGGGGATCTGGCCGATCTCAGGCGGCTGTGCCGGTGGAGCGCGGCCCAAGGCGCCGGCGTGATCACCCTCAACCCCCTCCACGCCTCCGGCGCCGCCCTTCCCCAGCAGACCAGCCCCTACTACCCGTCGAGCCGGTGCTACCGGAGCCCGCTGTACCTGCGAGTCGAGGAGGTTCCTGGAGCCGAGCAGCTGGGGGCTGACCTTGATGGATTGGCTGCTGCCGGGCGCCGGCTCAACGGTGATCGACGGATCCAGCGAGACAAGGTGTGGCAGCTGAAGCTCGACGCCTTGTCGCGCTGTTTCACCAACTTTGGCGGTGGCGCCTCCTTCGAGGCCTACCGGGCCGAGCAGGGATCCGCCTTGGAGGCGTTCGCCACTTACTGCGCCATCGCCGAGACCCATGGCAACGGCTGGCAGGCCTGGCCCGAGGAGCTCTGTCGTCCCGACGCCCAGGCGGTGGCCAGGTTCGCCATCGAGCAGGCCGAGCGGGTGCGCTTCCACGCCTGGCTCCAATGGCTGGTCGACGGGCAGCTGGGGGGAGCGGCGACACTGCCGGTGATCGAGGACCTGGCGGTGGGTTTCGACCCCGGAGGGGCCGATGCCTGGGCCTGGCAGCACCTCCTCGCCCTCGACATGCGCATCGGCGCCCCGCCCGACGAGTTCAACACCCAAGGCCAGGACTGGGGCCTTCCTCCGTTCATCCCCTGGCGCCTGCGAGCCGCCGGCCACGAGCCATTCGTGCAGACGATCCGCACCGCCCTGCGCCATGCCGGCGGTCTGCGGGTCGACCACGTCATGGGACTGTTCCGCCTGTTCTGGATCCCCCTCCAAGGCGGGCCGTCGGCTGGGACCTACGTCCGTTACCCGGCTTCGGAGCTACTCGACATCCTCGCCCTGGAGAGCCATCGGGCGGGTGCGTTCGTGGTCGGCGAGGACCTCGGCACCGTGGAGGACAGCGCCCGGAAGGAGCTGGCCGAGCGAGCCATCCTCTCGTACCGCCTGCTGTGGTTCGAGTCCGAACCTCCCGAGGGGTACCCCCGCCAGGCGCTGGCGGCGGTGACTACCCATGACCTGCCCACGGTGGCCGGCGTCTGGACCGGGACCGACCTCCGGGCCCAGCGCGACATCGGTCTGTCCCCCAACGACGACGGTCAGGCCGAGCTCCGTCGTCGCCTGGCACGAGCCGCCGGGGCTTCACCCGACAGCACCGTCGAGGCCGTGACCGTGGGGGCCTACGCCGCCCTGGCCAAGGCTCCCTCTCGCGTGCTGGTGGCCACCCTCGACGACGCCCTCGGCGTCGAAGAACGCCCCAACATGCCCGGCACCACCGACCAGTGGCCGAACTGGTCGCTGGCCCTGCCGCTGGCCCTCGAGGAGATCGAGGACCATCCGGGGGTGGCGGCGGTGGCTAGAGCGCTGGGCAACGGGAGGTAGCCTCCGCCGGGTGCTCGTCGAGCGGCTGACCCTGTCGCTCGCCCTCACCAACACTCGGATCATCACCCCGAACCGGGAACGGGCCACCAACCCGTTCCCGGTCGAGCTGCTGCGCCATGGCTGAGCGCCCTGCATCCGCAGTCGACCAGGACGGCACCGGCACCGAGCCGACGGGAGCTCCTCGGACCAGCCCGAGTGATGAAGCGTCGACGCCGGTGCCACCGCCCTCGCCCGCTTCTCCGGCCGGTGCCATCACCGGGCGCCCGGCTCCTCACCCCCGAGGCGTGGCAGTCGCCCTGGTGCTCGCTCTGGTGGCCATGGCCACCGGGGTTTGGTCGTTCCAGCGCACCGACATGGCCCTGCGTCGAACCGACCGGATGGCGACGGAGTTGGAGGCGTCCCGGAGCGACGGGCGGGCGCTGGCGAGCAAGGTGGGAGCCCTCGAGGCCGCCGCCGATAACCGCCTCGATCCGGCCGACCTCGCTGAGACGGTCCGAGCGTCGGTGTTCACCATCATCGGTTCTGCCGGTCGCGGCTCGGGGTGGGTCGCCGGCACCGACGGCGGGCGCTCGCTGCTGGTGACCAACTTCCATGTCGTGGGCCCCGGTTCGCAGACCGGCACCCGGGTCGAGGTGATCCGGGAGGCGCTCAGGGTCGACGGGGAGGTGGTGCAGGTCGACGAGCCCCGGGATCTCGCCGTGGTGGCCATCGACCGGCCTGTCCCGGCCCTTCCCCTCGCCAGCGCCCTGCCCCGGGTCGGCGATCCGGTGATGGTCGTGGGCACACCCCTTGGGCTGGAGCAGTCGGTGGTGACCGGCATCGTCTCCGCCTTCCGTGGTGAGCAGATCCAGATCTCTGCCCCTCTCAACCCCGGCAACAGCGGCGGTCCCGTGGTCGATGCCAGCGGGCGGGTGGTCGCAGTGGCCGAGCTGCGGGTGGGCGACGAGACCACCGAGGGGATCGGCTTGGCCATCCCCGTCGCCCAGGTCTGCACCCTCATCACCTGCTGATCGCCTGGATGTTCAGCCGGGTGCCCGCAAGGGGGGCTGTGTCAGGACAGCCCCCGGCCTCGGGCCTCTATCCGCTCCACCGCCTCAGCGGTACGCTCCGCGGCTTGGTTGATGCTGCGCATGCCCAAGATGATGGTGTGCAGCGCCCGGAGCACGTAGACGAGAACGGCGATGGGCAGCAGCCAGATCGCCAGGGCAAACACAAGCCCCAAACTTTCGCCGACGTTGTCCATCGCTCTCCTTTCGGCTGCGAGCGGGTCGGATCGGGCGGGTGCGGGTGCCCGGGGCGGGATTCGAACCCGCACGCTCTTTCGAGCAGTGGCTTTTGAGGCCACCATGTCTGCCATTCCATCACCCGGGCGGGGGCGGCCATGGTACCGGTACCTCCCGAGGCCGGGCTGGCTGTCCGGGGCATGAACGAGGCGTGAAACCTTCGTGCCCCGCTGAGGGTCAGACCCTTTCAACCAGCGGAGAGGGGTGGCGTTGCTCGCGTTCACGTTCCCAGGACAAGGATCCCAGCACCCCGGTATGGGGAAGGCATGGGTCGGCCACGAGTCGTGGTCGGTGGTCGTCGAAGCGTCGGAGGTCCTCGGACTCGACCTCGCCCACCTCCTGGTCGACGCCGAGGCCGGAGAGCTCCAGCAGACGAGGAACGCCCAGCTCGCCACCTTCTGCACCAGCCTGGTGGTGCT
>JBPCJK010000117.1:0-6351 GCA_051005375.1 Acidimicrobiales bacterium | reverse complement strand
GCCAACCTCTAGGGTTTCGGGCCATGTCGATGCCATCACCGAGACGGACCCGCCGGTTGGCGATGGCCGGCGTTGCCCTGACATCGAGCCTCATCCTCCTCGCTGCGTGCAGCGGCGGCAGCAGCGGCTCTTCCGCAAACGGCAAGGGTGGTGCCACCGCCGGGAACCAGGGCATCGGCCTGATCCCATCCGGCCGCTCGACCCAGGGCAGCTCCGGGGCGACCACCGGTACCCAGCCGTCGACGACCGCCGGCCAGGGTCTGCCGGCCGACCCGCTGACCTACGGCAAGGCCCTGTTCGATGCCTGGCGGACGGCGAACCAACCCGAAGCGGGCCGCTACGCCACCGCGCCGGCGATCACCACGCTGTTCGCCCAGACCTACGCCCGCACCGACGACTGGCAGGGACCCACCTGCCAGGGGATGAACGGCACCAGCACCTGCACCTGGATGGCCAAGAGCGGACGGAAGCTCCAGGTCGAGCTCCGCAACAGCGACCTCGGCAACCCGATGGCCGTCACCCAGGTCAAGTTCGCCAACAAGTAGGCAGCCAGACCCGTCCGGCCCTCGGGCGCCGGTCGACGCTGCTACAGCTTGGTCAAGGCCTTGCGGAGGCTGCGGACGCCCTGGTTGATGCGCTGCTCGTTCTCGATGAGGGCGAACCGGACGTGGCCGTCGCCGCCGGGTCCGAACCCGAGACCGGGCGCGGTGGCGACCTGCGCCTCACGCACCAGGTAGCTGGCGAACTCGACCGAGCGCATCTCGCGGTACGGCTCGGGGATGGGCGCCCACGCAAACATCGTCCCCATTGGCGGTTCGATCTCCCAGCCGATCCGGTTCAGCCCCTCGCACAGTGCGTCGCGCCGGCTCTGGTAGATCTCCTGTACCTCGAGGGGGTGCTCGCTGGCCTCGTTCAGGGTGACGGTGGCAGCGATCTGGATGGGCTGGAAGGTGCCGTAGTCGAGGTAGCTCTTGAGCTTGGCCAGCGCGGCCACCACCTCGGGGTTGCCGGCCATGAAGGCCACCCGCCACCCGGCCATGGAGAACGACTTGGTCATGGAGTACAGCTCGACGGCCACCTCCTTGGCCCCCTCGGCCTGGAGGATCGACGGCGGGCGGTAGCCGTCGAAGCCGAGGTCGGCGTAGGCGAAGTCGTGGACCACCACCACTTCGTGCTCGCGGGCGAAGTCGACCACCTTCTGCATGAAGTCGAGATCGACGCAGGTGGTGGTCGGGTTGTGGGGGAAGGACAGCACGATCACCCGGGGCTTGGGCCAGGAGTACTGGTAGCTCTCCACCAGGACCTCGAAGAAGTCGGCCTGGTTGTGGCCGAGCGGCATCTCCCGGACGTCGGCGCCGGCGAACAGCGGGCCGTAGATGTGGATGGGATAGGAGGGTGACGGGACCAGGGCGGCATCACCAGGTTGCAGCAGGGCCCACATGACGTGGCTGAACCCCTCCTTGGCGCCGATGGTGTTGATTACCTCGGTCTCAGGGTCGAGGCTCACTCCAAACTGGCGCAGGTAGAGGGCGGCGAAGGCCTCTCGCAGCTTGGGCAGGCCGCGGCTGAGGGAGTAGCGGTGGTTGCGGGGGTTGTGCGCCGCCTCGGCCAGCTTGTCCACGGCGATGTCAGGCGACGGTATGTCGGGGTTCCCGAAGGCCAGGTCGACGACGTCTTCGCCGGCCCAGCGAGCCTGCTTCTTCAATCCGTCGATGATGCCCAGGGCATAGGGCGGCAGGGTGTTGATTCGGCGGAACTCCACCCTGCGACGCTACCCGGATGCTTCGGTGGCCAGGAGAGCGGCGCCGATGGCTCCAGCGTGCTCGCCCAGCTCAGCCGCCTGGATGCGCAGCGCTCGGCGGTGCTCGGGCGCCATCACCCTGGCCAGGAAAGCCTGTTGCACCGGGCCGAGAAGGACTTCGCCGGCCTCGATCAGCCCGCCGCCGATCAGGCAGCGCTCCACGTCGAGGATGTGCACCAGGTTGGCCAAGCCCAAGGCCACCCAGCCGGCGAAGCGATCGACGATGGCCAGCGACGTCGGGTCGCCTTCGGCGGCGGCGGCGGTCACGTGCTCTCCCCGCACCGCCTCGGGGACGCCCCCGCCCAGCGCCGCCAGGCGCGACCCTCGCTCAGTGGCGGCCTCCGCCCGACCCCAGGCGCTCAGGGCGCTTCCTGAGGCGTAGCGCTCCCAGCACCCTCGCTGACCGCACCCGCACTCGGGCCCGTCGGGCTCCACCACCATGTGACCGACCTCTCCGGCGAAGCCGGCCGCTCCTCGTACCAGCCGTCCGCCGAGGAGGAGGCCACCGCCGATGCCGGTGCCGAGCGTTACCAGCAGGACGTCACTTGCCCCCTGCCCCGCTCCACGGCGGTGCTCGGCCCACAGGGCGCAGTTGGCATCGTTGTCCACCCGCACCGGGAGCCCGACAGCCCGGGCGAGGGACGCCCCAAGGTCGAGCCCGACCACTCCGGGAAGGTTGGGAGCGAAGCGCAGGACCCCCAGATGGTCGACCAGGCCGGCGACACCGACCCCTACCGCGCTCACGTCACCGACGCTGCGCCGCAGCCCGGTCACCACCTCGGCCACGACCTCGGTCAACGCGACCCGGCCCATGGGGGTGGCGACCCGATGCTCCACGAGGACGTCCCCGCCGGCATCGACGACCACACCAAGGAGCTTTGTTCCCCCGAGGTCGACGCCGATCGTCGGCGAGCCGGCGCTCAGTAGCGTAGGAGGGCGCCGATGCAGCCCATGACGTCTAGGTCGGCGTTGCCCACGCAGACCTCCACCTTGCATGACTGGGCCAGGGCGTCCTCTACCGCCTCCTCGACGATGTCGTCTACCTGGAGCATCTCCCGCTCGCACACCGGACACCCACGCCCCAAGCGGCCCAACCACCCGCAGCTACCGCACCGCCAACCGATCTCGGTGTAGCCAAAAGAGACCAGGAGGATCTCGACCCGACGCTCGACCAGCGCCTTGAGGGTGGCGTCGACCCCGGCGACCCCCCGGCGCCCGCTTCCCACCGCCTCTCGCAGTCGGGCCACCAACTCAGCCTCTTGGCGACGTTCGACGTCGGCCTCGACCTCGAGGGCAGCCACTCGGATCTCCTCGGCCGACGCGCTCAACGGGATCACGCAGTGGGCCACGACCCGCTCCCTCAGGTAGGGGTGCAGGACCGACTCGAGCTCGGCGGCCATGTCGTCGGCCACGCCGAGCACCAACCGCTGGAACTCCTGCTCCTGGAAGGCGGCGAACGCCACCTCGCCAGCGTGGCGGAGGTGGCGTCGGGTGAGTGCGGCGGCATGGTCACGCACCTGGTCCTTGGTGAAGCTGTGGTCATCGTCGTCGCCCCGAGGAAGCTGATCGAATGCCGTCGTCGACTCCACCAGCTCGCCCAGCTCGAACACGAACATCCGCACCTGCTGGCGGTCGACCAGGAGCAGCCCGAAGCGCTCGTACTCGTCGACCAGGACTTCAAGCTGACCGACCGATGGCGTGTGGTTCACCACGACCTGGCTGCGCACCATCACCGGGAGCTCGATGACCCGCCAGAAGTCGTGGGCTGAGCACGAGAACATGACCAGACCACGGGTACGAGCCCGATCGATCCCGCCTTTGACGAACTCCTCGATGCGGTGGAGATCGGCGGCAACCGACTGGTCACCGTTCACCTGTGATCGGGCATCCCGCAGCACCAGGTCGAGCTCTCGCACCACATCCTGGTGGCGGACGTGGCGACGACCGTCAACGTCGAGGTAACAGCTGGTGACCGGCGCATCTTCGCCTCGAAAGGAGGCCAGCTCTCGGATCTCACGCTCGGTGATGGCGACCAATGGCACCTCCTGGTCTGCCGGACGACTGCTCATCCGGGCTCTCTGCGTCCGGCACGATGGTAGGCGACGGTTTGCCCCCCGTCCCGCTCTCCTCCACGGCCGGGGGGTCAGTCGGCAGGGACCAGGGCGGCTCTCAGGCGGTCGGCGAGAAGGTCGTAGCTGAACTCGGTCTCGGCCCGCCGACGGCCGGCCCGGCCCATCGACCGGCGAAGGTCGGCGTCGTCGAGGAACCGATCGAGGGCAGCGGCCACCGCTACCACGTCACCGGGTCGATCGACCACCAACCCGGTCTGTCCATGGGCGACCGCCTCCGCCGTCCCCCCGCTTCGGCCGGCTACCGACGGGACACCAGCAGCCGCTGCTTCCAGGAAGACGATGCCGAAGCCCTCCTGCTCCAGCCCGCCCCAGCGGTTGCGGCAAGGCACGGCAAAGACGTCGGCGCTGGCGAACAGCAGCGGCAGCGTCTCCTCGGGCACCGCCCCGAGCAGTCTGACCGGGGCGCCGAGGGCCGCAACCGTCCGGGCCAGTCGGCGGCGGTGGCGGCCGGTCCCGCCCACGGCGACGACCAGGTCGGGGTGCGCAGGAGCGAGCTGCGCAGCGGCCTGGGCAAGTACGTCGAAGCCCTTGCGGGGGACGAGTCGGCTCACCCCGACCACCAGGCGAGCATCGAGCGGAAGACCGAAGTGGGCTCTGGCTGCGGCTTGCGCTGATCCCTCGAGGGGCCGGAACCTGGAAGTGTCAACCCCCGGCGGGATGATGGTGATCGGCAGCGTCCGTCCGGCAGCCCGTTCCGCCTCGGCGGCCACGTAGCGACCTCCGGCCACCACGGCGGCAGCGCCCACGAGGGCACGACGCAACAGGGCGTGAAAGCCGGGCAACCGTCCCGGCACGGTCACCTCGGCCCCATGGAGCACCAGGGCGTAGGGCCGGTCGAGCCAGGCGCCCAACAGCCCCAACGGCAACACGGGATCGAGGACGACGAGTGACGCCTCGACCTCTTCGGCCAGAGCGTTCATCCGCTTGACCAGCGCTACGCTGGGCACCAGCACTGGTTGGCGTTGGCGGACGACTCGGAACGGCTGGGCCCGGTCGAACTCGATGTCGCCGGCGTGGGAAGTGGTTAGGACCGTGGTCTCCTCTGAGGGAAGACGGCGCCACAGCTCAAACAGGTAGGACTGGATGCCCCCCACCTTCGGAGGGAAGTCGTTGGTGACGAGGAGGTGGCTCATTGTCGTCGCCGTTCAGTCGATCGAACCTACGCGCCGGTCACAGGGTGGCGAGCGCGTCGAGGCAGGACTGAAAACGCCGAGTCAGCCCCGTCGCAGCCGGAGTCGACGGGCCCTGGTAGGTGTGGCTGACAGGTCGGCCGGCGGCTCCAGGGGTGGATCCTGGGACAAAGGCGACAACGCGGCGAGGGCCTCCATGGCGGAGGGCCCCTTCTGGTCATCGCTAGCAGAGGCCTCGACATCAGCTCGGGCGGCTGCTCCAGGCCGATCGGCGTCGGAACCGTTGGCCAACGTCGAAGCTGCGGTCGTCCCCCTGACTGCGGCGCGGGTCAGGCCGGGCCGAAAGACCGGGCTCTGGGGCCGGGCCGGCCCGAACCCCGCGTCGTCGGAGACGGACGGCTGGTAGGCCGGCGGGGGCGGGTCCTCTGACGACGAAGCCCTGGCCGTCCGCAGCGGTTGTCCCCGGCGCCCGGTGCCGGGATCGGCGGAGGACCGATTGGAATCGATGCGGGTCACGGGCTGGGCCCGGGTCGGCGGAGGCTGACCGATGGGCTCGTGCAGCGCCTCCCTCACCCGGGCCGGCACCGGTACGGGCGCCGGCGCCGGCAATGGGCCATGGACGGTGTGGTCGCTGTTGTCGGGAGGACCTTGATGGCGCGGCCGTCGATCGGAGGGGCTTCGATCGGGGGCGGAGGGGTCCGGCCGGCGGTCAGCCGGTGCAGCGTCGAAGGCCGTCGCTGACTCCGTCGGTCGAGCCCGCGTCGGGCCCGGCTCGCCAGTGGCAACTGGCGGTTGTCGAAAGATCCGGCTCCGGGATTGAGCCGAGCCGGTAGCCGGGACCAGATCATCAGACTCGTCCGATAGGGCAACCGGTCCTGGCTGTTCGACTCGGCCACCCTGAGCTCCCATGGTCTCGGTCGGCGGAGCAACCGCCGCTCGTCTCGGTGCAAGGCGCTCCGTTGGCCCCATATCTCGATCGGCGGTCGTCGCCGGCGTCGTCGGCTCCGCTGGCGAGGATGCGCTCGGACGACCTTTCGGCTCCCGGGGACCGCTCACTGCGGCGGGGCCAGCCCGCACTGGCTCCACCTCCGGGGCCGACTTCTTGGCCGGGGCCGACTTCTTGGCCGGGGCCGACTTCTTGGCCGGGGCCGACTTCTTGGCCGGGGCCGACTTCTTGGCCGGGGCTGGCCTCTTGGCCGGGGCTGGCCTCTTGGCCGGGGCTGGCCTCTTGGCCGGGGCTGGCCTCTTGGCCGGGGCTGGCCTCTTGGCCGGGGCTGGCCTCTTGGCC
>JBPCJK010000116.1:0-7795 GCA_051005375.1 Acidimicrobiales bacterium | reverse complement strand
GACCACATCGACGACTGGCACCTCACCTGGCGGACCCAGCTCGACCGCCTGGCCTGGCTGTGTAGGGCTCACCACCAGGACAAGACCCATCGGGGCTGGCGCCTGGAGGGACCACCCGGTGACCGGCAGTGGACGACGGCCGCCAGCCCCGCCAGTGCCCGTGGTCCGGATCCTCCAGCCCACTGCGGTCCCGGCCGAGGCCGTCCCCACCCTCTTCGGCGGCCCGGCGGCATGAGCTGCGCCGCCCCGGCCGAGGGCGCCCACACTCCCTTCGGCGGCCCGGCGGCATGAGCTGCGCCGCCCAGCGCCGGCACGGCGAGCACGGCCTGCACGGTTGCTGGTCATCGACACATCGGCGTCGGTGGGCCGTCCTGTTCGACGAGCCTGAGCGCAGCGTGCTCGTGGCCGCCATCGCCATGCACGGACGCTCTCAGCCGTAGGCGGCGTTGAGCTCCTCGAGCTTGTCAAGGCGGTGGTGGGCCTGGACGTGGCGGACTGTGCCCGAGTGCGAGCGCGTGACGAGGGAGGCGGTGGTGGCGCCGGCGTCGTCGTAGCGCACGCCTCGCAGGAGCTCGCCGTCGGTGATCCCGGTGGCGGCGAAGAAGCAGTTGTCGCCCGCCACCAGGTCGTCGATGCTGAGGACTTTGTCGAGGTCGTAGCCGGCATCGAGGGCGCGTTGGCGCTCGTCGTCGTTGCGAGGGTAGAGCCGGCTCTGTTGCTCGCCGCCCATGCACTTGAGGGCAGCGGCGCTGATGACGCCTTCAGGGGTGCCACCGATGCCGAAGAGGATGTCGGCGCCCGACTCCGGCCACGCCGTCTGGAGGGCTCCGGCCACGTCGCCGTCGGGGATGAGCCGGATGCGGGCGCCCGCCGCCCGCACCTCGTCGATGAGTTCGTTGTGGCGGTCGCGCTGGAGGATGACGGCAGTGATGTTTCGCACCGAGATCCCCTTGACCTTGGCCACCGCCTTCAGGTTCTCGGTGGGGGAGCGGGTGATGTCGATGGCGCCGACGCACTCCGGTCCCACCGCGATCTTCTCCATGTAGACGCAGGGCCCGGGGTCGAACATGGTGCCTCGGGCGGAGACCGCGATCACGGCCAAGGCGTTGCCCTGGCCGAGAGCGGTGAGGGTGGTCCCGTCTACCGGGTCGACGGCGATGTCGGTCTCCGGCGGGGTCCCGTCGCCGATGCGCTCACCGTTGTAGAGCATGGGCGCCTCGTCCTTCTCGCCCTCACCGATCACCACCAGCCCGTCCATGGGCACCGAGTCGAGCACCTTGCGCATGGCATCGACGGCGGCCTGGTCGGCTCCCATCTTGTCGCCCCGACCCATGAAGAGGGAGGCGGCGAGGGCAGCGGCCTCGGTCACCCGGACCAGCTCGAGGGCGAGGTTGCGGTCCGGGAACTGCTGCTGTGGGGCGCTCATCACCTCGGACAGTAGCGCGTGCCGGTGCAGGCCCAGCCTGGCGGGCCGACTTCAGGTGCGCCTCTGGGGCAAGATGGCCCGTGGCCACCGCTTCCCCGACCGCCAGGATCTCCGCCGCCATGTGCGCAGGGGGCCGCACCGTGGCCGAGCCCAGGCTCTCGCCCAACGGCGACCGGGTCGCCTTCGTGGCCACCTCCGGGGGCCGGGGCCAGCTGGTGGTCGTCGCTCTCGATGCCGAACTTCATGGTGGACCGGAGCTGGTGGTTACCTCGTCCCCGTTGCCCTGCAC
This sequence comes from Acidimicrobiales bacterium, assembly GCA_051005375.1. GTDB lineage: Bacteria > Actinomycetota > Acidimicrobiia > Acidimicrobiales > CADCSY01 > JADDRA01. The sequence continues at coordinate 6,080 of JBPCJK010000116.1, read as the reverse complement.
CTCCCGCCCCTATGGCGGGGGCACCTTCGACTGGCTTCCCGACGGCACCGGACTGGTCTACGCCGCTGTCGACGGCGGGCTGTGGCTGCAGCCCGCCACCGGCCTGGCGCCGCGCCGGGTGGTCGAGCACGGCCCTGCCGCCGCCCCGGCGGTGGCGCCCGACGGAAGCCGGGTGGCCTACGTCGTGGACACCCACCACGTCGCCGTGGCGTCGCTCGCAGCAGACGGGGGTTGGCCGGTCCGGCTGTCGACCACGGCGGACTTCTGCCTCGACCCCACCTGGTCGCCGGACGGCGTCTGGGTGGCCTGGCACGAGTGGGACGTGCCGGCCATGCCCTGGGACGCGAGCCGGATCGTGACGCGGGCGGCCGACGTGAGCGGGGAGGTTGTCATCGTCGCCGGCGGCGATGACGTGGCGGTGGGCCAGCCCCGCTTCTCGCCCGACGGGTCGCTCCTCGGCTTCTTGAGCGACGCCTCCGGCTGGCTCAACGTGTGGGCCGTGGGCTGGTCGTTGGACGACCACCGGCCGTTACTGGCCCCGGAGCCGTTGCTGGCCGAGGCCGCCGAGCACGGGGGCCCGACGTGGGGGCCGGGCCAGCGGTCCTTCGCCTGGTCGGCGGACAGCACCACGGTGGCGGTGTGCCGCAATACGGACGGCTTCGGCTCGCTCCAGGTCGTCGACCTTGCCGATGCCGCCAGCGGGGCTACCGTCGAGGTCGGTCGAGGGGCCCACGGTGGCCTGAGCTGGGTGGGCAGTTCCCTCGTCGCCATTCGCAGCGGTGCCCGCACCCCGACCCAGGTGGTGGCCTACCACCGCGGCCTCTCCGGAGCCCGGGTGGTCCTGGCCCAGGGCCCTCTCGCCGGGTTCGGTGCTGGCGGGTTGTCCGAGCCCGAGGTGGTGGGCTGGGCCGGTGAAGACGGCGTCAAGGTGCCTGGACGTCTCTACCGTCCATCCACGACCCTGCTGGGAGACCCACCGCCGCTCATCGCCTGGGTCCACGGAGGTCCCACCGCCCAGATGGAGGTGGTGTTCAACGCCCGCATCGCCTATTGGCTCGACCGGGGTTGGGCGGTCCTGGTCCCCGACCACCGGGGCTCCACCGGTCACGGCCGGGCCTTCACCCAGGCCATGGCCGGGCGCTGGGGCGAGCTCGACGTCGCCGATGTCGCCGCCGGCCTCAGGGCCGCCGTCACCCGCGGTTGGGGCGACGGGAGTCGACTGGTGGCCATGGGGGGATCGGCAGGGGGCTTCACCGTGCTCAACCTGCTGGCGACCGACCCCGAAATTTGCGCCGCCGGTGTGGATCTGTACGGCGTCGCCGACCTCCTCGAGCTCGACGAGACCACCCATCGCTTCGAGGCCCACTACCTGCACTCGCTGGTGGGGCCCCTGCCAGAGGCGGTTATCCACTACCGCCAGCGGTCGCCGGTCAACCGCACGGAGGCCATCACCGCGCCGCTGCTCATCCTCCAGGGCGATGACGACAAGGTGGTGCCGGAGGCCCAGAGCCAGACCCTGGCCGAGCGGTTGCGGGCTCGGGGAGGCACCGTCGAGCTGCACGTCTACGACGGCGAGGGCCACGGCTGGGGCCGGCCCAAGACGGTCATCGACGAACTGGAGCGCACGGAGTCGTTCCTGCGCCGCCACGTCCTGCGCTGGCGCGGGCCCTGAGGGCCCGACCGGCTTCACCGCGAGGATCAGCACGCTCGGACAGCTCCCTGGGGTTACGGTTCCTCCGTGCACCCTTTGAGCCCCACGTCCCAGTCGCGGCCAAGACCAGCGAAGCTGTCTGCCCTTGCCGTCGGCGTCGTCATCGCTGCAGGGCTTTCCTGCGGGGGAGGTAGTGGCGCGGACCCAGACGAGGCGGGGTGGCCACGTCTACCAACGCGGCGGTGCCGACCACCCAGGCGTGGGTCGACTTCCGTTCCGACGAGGGCCGGTTCCGGATCCAGATGCCCGAGCAGCCCGAGCGCAGCCAGCAAGAGGTCGCTGTGGGCGACATCTCGCTCACGTTGGTCCTTTTCACCGCCATGGTGACCGACTCAGCGGCCTACGACGTGGGCTATGTCGACTATCCGGAGTCCATCGCCGAGGCGGACCCGGCAGTGGTGCTTGACGGCGTCGTGCAGGGGGCGGCGAAACAGGTGTCGGGCACTGTCACGTCCAATGTGCCGACCACGGCCAACGGCTCGCCTGCGGTGGACTACGTGGTTGCGGTGCAAGGTGGGCAGGTCCAGGCCCGCGCCATCCTCATCGCCAACCGGTTCTACATCCTTCAGCACGCTGCCGAGAAGCCCGATCCCGACGCCTTCGGCCGGCTGGTGGCATCGTTCGAGCTCGCGTAGTTCATCGCTGCCCAGCTATCGGCGGCCGCCTGTAGCGGCGGGAGCGGCCGGCGGCGGACCTGTCAGCGGCGGCTGGGCGGCGCCGGTGCTCGCTACTGTGGACCGGTGCTGCTGGCCGAGCTGGAGATCTGGCACAGCCGTCCCATCGCTCCCACCCGCCGCGTGGCCCTCGGTCGTCGGGTGTTGCCCACGGACCCGGCCCCTGGGTTCGGCGGCCTGCTCCTGGGAGCCATCGTCGCCGCCTACATCGCCGATCTCGACCCCGATTTCACCGGTGAGCTGGAGCGCTTGATCAGCGATCTGGGGTTAGGGCTGCGCATCCCCCAGCCCCGCCTCCGCCACCGGTTCCAGGTCGACCGGATCGGGCTGGCCCGCACCTGCCATCGTCTGGTCGGCCACGGCGACGACGTGGCCTTCGACCTCGAGGAGGAGGGAAGCGCAGCCGCCCAGATCCTCGGTGCCGTCTACGCCGCCGGGGCCCTCGACCTGGCCCACCGGGGCGCCGTGATGGACACCCTGCGCCGGGCGCTGCGATGGAAGGGCCCGGTAGGGCCTTCACTGGTGGCCCACCTCTCTGGCGTCGGGGGGGCGAGGAAGTGGTCGACAGAGGCGTTCGCCCATCCCCACCGCTGGGCCCTGGAGGTCCTGGAGCTGGCCGACGAGGGCGCCCCCGAGCGGGGCGACGTGCAGCGTCGCTTCCGGGACCTGGTCCGGCGCGCCCATCCCGACCATGGCGGCGCCAGCGAGGGAGCGGCACAGCGCATCTCTGAGCTCAGCGAGGCCCGCCGCATCCTCCTCGCCGGGGTCTCCGACCTTCTTGCCTAGCTTAGCTAAGCCAGAGCAGTGACTGGCGCTGTGGGCGACCCAGCTACGCCAGAACCAACGGGGGGCCGGTTTGTCGGCGCCGTCCTGTTGACCCCGGGGGCCGGGAGTGGCGCCGACCACCCGGCCCTGCTCGCCATCGAGGCGGCGCTGTCACCGCTGCCGGTCGCTCGGATCGACTTCCCCTACCGTATCCAGGGCCGCAAGGCACCCGACCGGGCGCCGAAGCTGGTGACGACGGTGGTCGAGGCTGCGACCGAGTTGGCCCGACGATGCGGTGTCACAGCCGCTCAGGTGGTCCTGGGTGGGCGATCGATGGGCGGGCGGATGTGCTCGATGGCCGTGGCCGAGGGTCTGCCCGCCGCAGGACTGGTGCTGGTCGCCTACCCCCTCCATCCGCCGGGTCGTCCCGATCGGCTCCGGGTCGCCCACCTCCCCGAGATCGAGGTGCCGTGCCTGTTCGTGTCGGGGACCCGTGACCCGTTCGCCACGCCGGCGGAGCTGGAGTCGGCCACCTCCGCCATCCCGGCGCCGGTGACCCACCTGTGGATCGAGGGCGGGCGCCACGAACTCAAGGGCGACGAGGCCTCCGTCGCTACGGCGGTGGCGGCGTGGGTACAGGGGCTCGATGCACTGGGGGCAGGTCCTCGGGGTTGAGCGCTTCCAGCTCGACCTGCGCCGTCTCGGGGTAGGCGGCCAACACGAGTACCACGAGCACCGCGGGCCCGAGGGCCAGGGCGCCGAGGGCCGGTCCCAGGCCGCCGAGTCGGTCCGACAGCACTCCCACCGTCAACAGACCGGTGATGCTGCCGAGCACGCCCAGCAGGCCGATTAGGCCGTTGGCTCGACCCCGGAGCGAGGTCGGGAACAGCTCGGGCCCGTAGACCCCGAGGGCAGGCAGGGTGGCTCCACCGACGACCGACCCGACGACCGACCACGCCCACAGGGGCCAGCCGGTGCTGGCGAACATGGCCACCGTGGCACCCACCCCGCCGGCCAGGCCCACCGCGCCCACCAGCCGCCGCCCCCGCACGTCTGCCAGCCGACCCCCGGCGATGATCCCGACGCTGGCCGGTGTGACGGTAAGCACGGTGAACAGGGCGATCCGGCTGGCGGAGAACCCCCGCTCGTCGCGCAGGAACTGGTTCTGGAACTGGGAGGCAGGGGCGGTGAACACCGCCAGCAAGAAGGCAGATGCGGCCAACAGCGCCAACCGAGCGCCGTGACCGGCAAGTCCGGCGATGGCGTGGACGGCGCTGAAGCGCCGGCTCTCGCTCAGGTGGCGGGCGATGCCCCTCGTGAGCGGGAGCCCGACCAGGGGGAGCAGGTACAACAACCGCCACCCCCGACTGCCGAGGTCGGCGAGAGGCAGGGCCATGACGCACACACCCGCCCCCAGCCCTCCGGCCATGCCCAGCAGGCTGATGCCGTAGGCCCGTGACCCTCGGGGCATCTCCTCAGCGGCCACGATGGTGATGAGGACGGCCAGGGCGGTGGTGAAGGACCGGGCCAGCACCTGGCTGGCGCTCAGCCAGGCCAGGGACGGGGCGAGGGCACCGCTGGCGGCGGTGAGGCACCCGCCGGCGGCGCACGCCAGCAGGAGGGGTCGGCGCCCGCGCCGGTCGGCCAGGGCGACCAGGGCGATGGCGGCCAGGATGCCCAGGCGGACGACGGCCAGGGCGTACCCCTGGGCGTGGTTGCCCACCTCGAACTCGTCGGCGGCGAAGGTGATGGTCTGGGTCAGCAGCGTCCCCAGGTACCCTGCCACCACCGAGGCGGCGGCCAGGACCCCGAGGACCGATGCGGCGCGGGCGTCGAGTCGGTCGGGCGGGGCCCACCACGGCTGGTGCCCGTCGGTGGCGACTCGCCCGAGGGCGTGGCGCACGGGGAGGACGAAGAGCCACCCGAAGTAGGGCACGGCCAGGCGGAAGTCGGTGACCGAGGTGACGGCCAGGCGCCCGTCGAGGCGCCGTTCGACCTGGACCGAGCGCCGGTACTCGCGCATGGGGCCGTGGTCGACCGTGAACACGATGTTGTCGCCGGGGAGGGATGACGGCGAGGCGGCCCTCCCCTCACGTTCACGGACGAGACCGTCCTGGGGCTGGAGCCAGGCACCGACCTCCTCGGGCCTGCCCTCGGCCCGGGTGACCACACGGGCCATCGAGCGCCTACCCGTCCGCCGGCGCCGGTGGGCCCTCCGAGCCTACGAAGGGCCGGCGCTGATCCTCGCCGGCATCCCCCTCGGCTTCGGCTTCGCTGCCGCCAGCTCGCCCCTCGGCTTCTGCCCGCCGCTTGGCCAGCCACAGCAGACCTGCCAGCACCGCCATGGGGATGGCGACGAGGAAGGCTTCGTCCCACCCTCCCTGGTGGGCCACGACCACCAGCGCCTCGGTTCCCATGGCCTCAGGCTCTCAGTACCGGGACCTCTCCGCCAACCGCTGTGACACTGCGTGCTCTGGCGCTGGGCCCGTACACTCACTCTGTGCGCGAGGAGCTGCTTCGGACCATCGATGTCATCCGCCCCGCCCTCCAGGCTGATGGTGGCGACATCGTGGTCAAGGACGTCGACGAGGCGACCGGCGTGGTCACCGTCGAGCTCGTGGGCGCCTGCGGCACCTGCCCGGCATCCACGGTCACCATGAAGGCCGGCATCGAACGCATTCTCAGGGACCGTGTGGAAGGAGTCACTGAGGTGATAGCCGTCTAGAGGAGCGGGTCCGGCGCACTTGACCTCCGGCCACTCTCGCCGCCGAAGGCGGCCGCTTCTGGCTGGCGGCCCGGACGAGCGGAGCTCGCCCAAGGGAGTGGTCATGGCGGAGGCTGGCCGGCTCTGCCGGCCAGCGGGGGCACCGCTACGTTTTCCCCGAGACCTTGTTTTTGCTGCTAAAACCCCAACCCCTGTTTTCCTGCAC
>JBPCJK010000115.1:0-29751 GCA_051005375.1 Acidimicrobiales bacterium | reverse complement strand
TGCCGATCGCACCCTGTTTCCCTCCTGCCGATCTGGACCCTTGAGAAGCCCAGAAAGGTAGGCGGGAACGGGGTGCGTTCATCGATGGCTCTACTCAGGCACCCACGGAAACGTCAGGAGAGCCACTTTTGTGGACGCTCGTGGCTGCTCAGCAACCACGAGCGTCCAGCAATGACCCAGGGCTCGTGCGAACAATGGAAGCAATCGGAGACCAGGACGCTCAGTCATCCGATGACGTGCACGCCGACGCCAACAACACAAGAACCGGTCCCACGCCGATGATTACCCCTGAGCCCTGGCCCCGCGGCCATCCGACGCACGTTACCCGCGACCCTGAACCAGGACCGCCGAACGGCCTATACGTCGCCGGAGGCTCTGACAGTTGGTCCAGATCGACGCCGCACGACTCCGCCTCCACCAGTCACCGGAACGTCATCCACCTCGTTCAGCTCAGCTGCTCTCGTCCGAGCACGATGTTCACGCCGTCGATGATGCGCCTGAGTTGAGCCCGGGTCACTCTGCCCACCCGGTCAGTGAGCAGCGACCGATCGATGGCGACGATTTGGGACACGTTCGCCACCGAATCCTTCGGCAGGCCGGTGGCTCGCCTGGGCAGGAGAACGTTGCCCGGGGCCTTCGCCCACCGGAGGTTGCTGGTGAGGGGCACGACCACGGCTGTCGCCAGGCGACTGACGTTGAGCGGGTCGCCCTGGACGATTACGACCGGTCTCGTGAACCCAGCTCCCGACCCGATGGGCTCTGGAAGAGACGCCCAGAAGACATCGCCTTGGGCGACGACTACCACTCAACGTCTTCGATGATCCGCCGGGCAGCCGCGTCGACCCATTGGTCTGGCTCGGCGCCCACTTGTTCCAGAACCCGATCCATGGCCTCAGTCGTTGTGTCGGGATCGCGCCGGAGCAGATATTCGGCGAGTGCCTCCTGGTATACCTGACTGCGGGACTTGCCCTCCCGCTTGGCAAGCCCTTCTACCTGCTCGAACAACTCGTCGGGAACCGACACGGCAGTCTTCATACTGTGAGTATAACTCGCGCTGAGTGAGAGGGGTGCCAGCATCACAGCGGCTTCGGCTGAGTCGGCAGCATCCCTGGACGACAACCACGACCGGAATGACCCGGCTCCACCGTTCAGCTCTGGCGGGGGGCCCACCGGAAGGCCCGGTACGCCACCACCACACCCACCAGCCCCCATGCCCCCAGCACGGCCAGGTCGCCCCAGGCGATGCCAGCGCCGGTGGTGGCGGGGTTGAAGGCAGTCAGCAGGGCGTCGCTGAAGGGCTTGACCGGGAACACCCCGGCGATGCTCAGCAGCCACTTGGGGATGACCTCGGCGGGCACGAAGATACCCGAGATGAAGAACAGTGGCAGGGTGATGGCGTTGGCCACGGCCGGGCCGGCGGCCTCGGTCGGGATCAGGGCGGTGATGGCGATGCCGAGGGCGGAGAAGGTGGCGGCGCCGACCACGATGGCGACGACGAACCCCACGATCGTCGAGCCGGGGACCGCCACTCCGTAGAGCACTCGCCCGAGGGTGACCAGCAGCACGGCCATGACCAGTCCCAGGGCCACGGCGGTGGCCACCCGCCCGGCGATGAACACCCACGGCGGCAGGGGCGTCCCCCGCAGCCGCTTGAGCACCCCGCTCTCCCGCTGCTGGGTGAGGGTGATGGACAGGTTGACGAAGGTGGCGCTGATGACGGCCAGGGCGACGAGGCCAGGGACGTAGTAGGTCGAGGTCTCGATCCCGCTCTCGAGGGTCTGGTTGCCGAAGATGGTGACGAACAACACCAGGAACACCACCGGGAGGGCCAGGGTGAAGAACGTCGACGCCGGATCCCGCAGGAACTTGCGGATCTCGTAGCGCGACTGGTGCACGACCAGGCTGAGGTCGCTCACGACGACGACCCGGCCACTAGTGCTGTGACCAGTGACGTTCGCCCTGTCCAGGGCGAGCCAGGGGCGTTGCTCGCAAGGACGCAGGACGAAGGCGCAGCCATAGCTGCGTTGAGGACGAGGACGACGCGAGCGGTGGTCCTGGCCGTCCTGGCAGGGCGCAAACGATATTGGTCACTGCACCAGCTCCAGGTACACGTCTTCGAGGCTGCGGTGGGTCACGGCCAGGTCGGCGAGCTCCAGTCCCCGGTTGACGGCCCAGCCCGTAACCACGTGGAGGTCGGCGGCCAGCGCCTGGCTGTGGATGTGGACGACGCCGTCCTCGACCCGCAACTCGCCGGACAGGCCGGCCATCCCGGACCGGAGCTCCTCGGCGGTGGTCGTCGCCGGGAGTCGGAAGCGGATGTCGGCGCCGGATCGACCTCGTCCGCCGATCTCGTCGGCCCGGCCCTCGACCACGATCTCCCCGGTCCGGATGATGGCCACCCGGTCGGCCAGGGCCTCGGCCTCCTCGAGGTAGTGGGTGGTCAGGAACACGGTGGTGCCGAACGCCCGCAACCCGGCGATGAGCGACCACGCCGCCCGACGGGCGGACGGGTCGAAGCCGGTGGTGGGCTCGTCGAGGAACAGCAGCTCGGGACGGCCGACCATGGCCAGGGCGACGTCGAGGCGGCGCTGCTGGCCCCCGGAGAGCTTGCCTGCCCGCTGGCCCCGCTGGTCGCCCAGCCCCACCAGCTCGATGGTCTCCTCGACGGGTCGGGGATGGGGGAAGTAGGCGGCGTAGAGCGAGACGGTCTCGGCCACGGTCAGCTCGGGCTGGAGCGCACAGCTCTGGAGCACGATCCCCAGCCGCTCCCGCCACGCCCTGGTGGGGTGGGCGGGGTCGACGCCGAGGACCCGCACCTGGCCCCCGCTGCGCGACCGGTAGCCCTCGAGGATCTCGACCGTGGTCGTCTTACCGGCGCCGTTCGGCCCGAGGAAGGCGAAGACCTCACCGGCGGCCACCTCCAAGTCGACGCCTCGCAGCGCCTCGATCGACCCGTAACGGCGGGTGAGGCCCTCGACCTCGATGACCGGGGACGTCATGGCCGGAGGCTAGCGGTGCACCGTCAGCCGAAAGAAAGAAAGAAATCCGCGAAAATCGCTAAAGCCGGCGGTGGCAACCGCCGATGTCTCTACAGACGGTAGAACCGGGACTGCCGTAGCGGCGCCCCCGCCCAGCCCTACGGCATCCCGGTCCTGCCTCCCCAGACCCCCAAAGAGCTCGTTCGCGCCAGGTCAGCGGCGCAGGCGTGCGGCGGCGTCGATCACCTCCATCCCCGGTCCCCCCGATGTGACCGGCTCGGGGTGGCGGCGGTGGCCGGCCAGGGCGGCGATGCAGGCCCCGGCCGACATCGCCAGCGCCCCCAGGTCGTAGCCCCCCTCCAGGAAGAACAGGCGTCGCCCCGCCGGTGCGTGGTCCAGCACCCGCCTGGTCAGCTCGGCGTAGTCGCCGCTCGACCAGGCCAGGCCTCCGATCGGGTCGGCCCGATGGGCGTCGAATCCGGCCGATACCAAGACCCAGGTGGGGGAGAAGGCCTCGATCGCCGGCCCCACGACGCGGTCGAGCCCGGCCAGGGCCACGTCCCCGGTGGCCCCCGCGGGCAGGGGCAGGTTGAGGGTGAGGTCCTCCCCGGCACCGGTCCCCCTCTCCTCCAACGCACCGGTGCCGGGGTAGAAGGGCCACTGGTGCAGCGAGGTGTACAGCACCCGGCCGTCGGCCCAGAACACGTCCTGGGTACCGTTGCCGTGGTGGACGTCCCAGTCGACGACGGCCACCCGCTCCCCCCGCTCGGCCAGCACCGCGGCCGAGAGGGCCAGGTTGTTGAGCAGGCAGAAGCCCATGGCCCGGCCCGGGGTGGCGTGGTGGCCGGGCGGGCGCACCGCGCAGAAGGCCGCTTGGCCCTCCCCCCGATCGAGGCGCTCGATGGCGTCGACACCCGCCCCGGCGGCCAGCAGCGCCGCCTCCCACGACGCCGGGCCGGCGACGGTGTCGGCATCGATGACGCCACCGCCTCGGGCCGAGAGGGCGTCGAGGGCGTCGACGTGGGCCGGGGTGTGTACCAGCTCCAGCTCCGACCGCCGGGCCGGGCGAGGGGTGAACGGTGCCAGGGCACCGTCCACACCGGCCTGGTGGATACCCTCCAAGACCGCCGTCAGGCGGGCTGGTCGTTCCGGGTGCCCGGCGCCGGTGTCATGGTCGAGGAACCGGGACGAGGTGGCCAACAGGACGGTCACCCGCTACAGGTTAGGACCGTCCCTCGCCGACCCCGCCTTCGGCCGCCTCAGTAACCTCCGTGACCATGCCGGGGCTTCGCGTCGTCCGCCGGGGGACGGAACGTCTGCGGGTAGGGCCGTGGCGGGGCGGCAGCGGCTTGGCCTACGTGGCCCCGATGGCCGACACTCCTCCGGTCAGCGGGGCCATGGTCCGCCATTGCTGTTCAGTGCTGGCCGAGCAGGGTTACGTGGAGGTGGTGACCGGCGCCCTCGGCAGTCGTGAGCAGTGGGGCTTTCTCGAGTCCGGGTTCGGGGTGCGCGAGCAGCTCCACCTCCTCTCGCGCGACCTGCGCGCCCTCCCCAACATGGCCTCCATCCCGCTGCGCCGGGGTCATCGTCGGGAACGAGACCAGATCCTGCAGATCGACGCCCTGGCCTTCCCCCCCTTCTGGCGGCTCGACCACGCCGGGCTGACCGAGGCCCTGTCGGCCACCCGCAGTGCCCGGTTGCGAGTCGCTGCTGAGGGCACGGTGCTCGGCTACGCCGTCTCCGGGCGCTCGGGCACGAGGGGGTACCTGCAGCGCCTCGCCGTCGATCCCGCCGCCCAGGGCCGGGGGCTGGGGCGGACCATGGTGGTCGACGGGCTCCGGTGGATGCGACGCCATGGCGCCGACCGGGTGGTGGTCAACACCCAGGTCGGCAACCAGCGGGCCCTGCGGTTGTACCAGCACCTGGGGTTCCACCTCGAGCCCTCGGGCCTGGCCGTGCTCACCCGGCGCCTCGGGGACCGGGAGCTCACCAGCTGATGCGGCGGCTAGCCGTGGTGAGGGGCGCCGGCCTCGTCCTCGTCATGGTGGTGAGCCTCCTCACCTCGGGAACCAGCCCCGTAGGCCAACCCGCCGGTGCCCAGGCCGGAGGTGCCCAGGCCGGAGGTCCCCAGGCCGGCGCAGCCCAACCTGCCGAGCCCGCCGCGCCCTCACCGGAGTCCGGACCTGCGGCCCCACAAGGTCCCGCCGGCCAGCTCACCCTGGTCTCCCAGACGCCCTGGGTGGCCCCCAGCGGCGACTTCGAGCTGCACCTGGGTGTGGCCGGCGTCATCGCCCCGGAGACCGCCGAGGTCGTGGTCAGGGTGTACCAGGCGGTGACCTCCCGGTCCCAGTTCCGACAGACGCTGGAGGGAAAGCTCCTCGGCGAGGAGCTGTGGCAGAGCCAACCGAGCCCCGTCGGCGCGCTCGGGGCTGACGGGACCGACACCGTCCCCGTCCCCGTCAGCGTCACCGTCGGTCTCCAGACCCCGGGGGTTGCCACTGACCCCGGCCGCCTCACCCTGGTCCAGCCCGGTGTCCATCCGGTGGAGGTAGAGCTGCGGGACACGGCCACGGGCGTCGTCATGGACCGCCTGACCACCCACCTGGTGCGCCAGCGCAGCGACGCCGCCGCCGCGTTGGCGGTGGCCTGGCTGCAACCGTTTGCTGCCCCGCCTGCCCTTCGTCCGGACGGATCCATGACCCTGGACGAGCCGTCCAAGGCTGCCCTGGCCACCACGGCCGAGGCCCTGGCGGACACCGGTGCCGGGCTCACCGTGGTCCCCCGACCGGAGACCCTCGAGGCCCTGGCCGCCGTCGGCCCCAGCCTGCTGTCGGAGCTGTCCGGCAACCTCGCTCGACGCCAGGTGGTGGGAGAGCCCTACGTCCCCATCGATGTCGACGCCCTGGTCGGATCCGGCCTCACCGAGGAGGTGGCCGCCCAGCGAAGCCGCGGTAGCGAGGTGATCTCGACTGCGCTCCAGGCCCCCCACGACAACCAGACCTGGGTCAGCGAAGGCCCGATCAGCGCCGTTGCCCTCGACGCCCTGACCGGCGTTCGGCGGCTGGTCGTTCCCGAGCAGGCCCTCGACCCGCTCGACCGGTCGCTCACCCTGGCCAGCCCCTTCCTGGTCGAAAGCTCCAGTGGGCGATCAATCGAAGCGGCGGCGGTGGACGAGGGGTTGGCCGCCCACTTCTCGGAGGGCGGCGACCAGGTGCTGGCAGCCAACCACCTGCTGGCCGACCTGGCGGTGTTGGCCTACGACGCCCCCGGCCTCACCCGAGGAGTCGTGGTGCGCCCGCCCCCGGGCTGGGCGCCTTCGACGCCGTTCCTCGCCACCGTCCTCGCCGGGCTAAGCCAGGGACCGGTGGTGCGCGCCGTCACTCTCGACCAGCTCTTCGCCCAGGTCCCCAGGGCCTCCACCGACGATACCGGCCTGGTGCGCACGCTGGCCCCCCGTCCCACCCCGCCGCTGGAGCTGGCCGACCAGGTGCGCAGGGTGCGTGCCGATGTCACCAGCTTTGCCGCCATGGCTGGCCCCGCCGCCGCCCAGGTCGACGCGATCGAGCGGCTGCTCCTGATGGCCACCGGGTCGCTGTCCCAGACCGAACGCGGCGCCTACCTTGACGCCACCAGGGCGGCGGTTGGAGCCCGCCTGTCCATGGTGGGGATCCTCAGTGAGGGCAGCTTCCGGCTCACCTCTCGCAAGGCGACCGTCCCCCTGACCCTGGTCAACCGGCTCGACGTCGACATGCAGGTCTCCCTGGGGCTGGAGAGCGACAAGCTCGACTTCACCGGAACGAGCCCCCCTGGGATCGGGAGCACCACCCTGGCCCTCACCCTGCACCCCGGCAACACTCCGGTGATGATCCCCGTCGAGGCCCGCACCTCGGGTGACTTCCCCCTGCTCATCACCATGCGCTCGCCCGACGGGCGCCTGGAGGTGGTCACCACCCGCCTCACGGTACGGTCCACCTTCCTCTCTGGGGTCGGCGTCACCCTCTCGGCCGGAGCCGGGCTGTTCCTGTTGGGATGGTGGGTCAGCCACTGGCGCACCGCCCGGCGCGACCGGCGCCTGGTCAAGCCACCAGGCGGAGAACCGCTGGATGCACGATGATGCTCCTACGCTGCTGCCGGCGAGATCCAGAAGGGGGAATCGATGTCCGTGAGGGTGGTGACCGACAGCGCTTGTGACCTGACCGAGGAGCTGGCCGGCGAGCTGGGGGTGGAGGTGGTGCCCCTGTCGATCCGGTTCGGCGACACCGAGTACGTCGACCGCCGAGACCTCACTCCCGCCGCCTTCTACGCCGAACTGGCGTCGTCGCCGGTTCTGCCCGAGACCGCTGCCCCCTCCCCCGGTGCCTTCGAGGCCGCCTTCCGCAAGCTGGTGGAGGAAGGAGCCGACGCGGTGGTGTGCATCAACATCTCCTCGAGCCTCTCGGGCACCATGCAGTCGGCCAACAACGCCGTTGCCGCCCTGGGGGGTGCCGGCGACATCCGGGTGATCGACTCCCGATCGGTCACCTGGGGGCTGGGCAGCCAGGTGGTGGCGGCAGCCCGGGCCGCAGGCGACGGCGCCACCCCGGACGAGGTCGTCGCCCTGGTCGAGGACATGGTCCCCCGCACCCGCGTCTATGGAACCCTCGACACCCTGACCAACCTCAAGAAGGGCGGTCGCATCGGCGGCGCCCAGGCCCTGGTGGCAACCCTGTTGTCGATCAAGCCGGTCATCGACGTCAGCACCGGGGTGGTCGAGGAGGCGGGCAAGCCCCGGACCCGCTCCAAGGCACTTCGATTCCTGGCCGACAAGGTCGCTGCCCACGGCTCGGTCGAGAACCTGGCGGTGATGCACGGCAGCGCCCCTGACGTCGAGCAGTTCCTGGACCTTCTCGCCCCCACCTTCCCGAGAGATGCGATTCACGTGGGTGAGATCGGCGCCACCATCGGCGTGCACGGTGGGCCCCGGGTCATGGGGGTCACCTTCCAGGTGGGTAAGAGCCGCCCCTGACCCGAGTGCCCCGTCTCCTCGCTGGCCGGTACGGTGAACGTCGAGTGCCCGAGCCCCCGCTGACCCCCGCACCCGGTCTGATGGCGCCGGGCGTTCGCATCGGCGCCCGCTACAAGCTCGTCGCCCGGCTGGCCCGCGGGGGGATGGCCGAGGTGTGGGAAGCGGTCGACGAGGTGCTCACCCGGCCGGTAGCGGTGAAGATCCTGCTCCCCCACCTGGCCGCTGACAAGGCGTTCGTGACCCGCTTCCGCCGTGAGGCCATCTCCGCCGCCCGGCTCTCGGATCCCCACATCGTCTCCATCTACGACACCTGCAGCGAAGGCGACGTCGAGGCCATCGTCATGGAGCTGGTCAGAGGCACGACGCTGCGCCTCCTGCTCGATGAGCGTGGTCATCTCCACCCTCGCCCTGCCATCGACATCGCCGTCCAGGTGGCCGACGCCCTCGAGCACGCCCACCGCAGCGGTCTGGTCCATCGCGACATCAAGCCCGGCAACATCCTGCTGGCCGACGACAACCGGGTGTTGGTGGCGGACTTCGGCATCGCCAAGGCGGTGGAGGCATCAGCCGACCTCACCGAAGTGGGCCAGGTGGTGGGCACAGCCAAGTACCTCTCGCCCGAACAGGTGGAAGGGCTCCCGCTCGATGCCCGTTCCGACGTCTACGCCCTCGGCATCGTGCTCTACGAGATGCTGTGCGGCCGTGCTCCTTTCGTGGGCGACAACGCCGCCACCACCGCCATGGCCCGCCTCACCTCTGCACCCCTGCGGCCCCGCCAGATAAGAGCGGGCCTGCCCCGGGCCCTGGAAGACATCGTGGTCCGGGCCATGGCTCGAAGACCGGGCGATCGCTACGCCAGCGCCGCTGAGCTGCGGTCGGCGCTGGAGCACGTCGACCTCAGTCGGGTCGAACCTGCCGCTGACGCCACCACCTTGAGCGATCCCACCTCGTCGTCGTCGAGCGCGTCCGTTCCAGCCGGCTCACGAAGCGAGGCGCCGCCATCACCGGCGCCGGCGCCTCGGTTCGCCCAGAGCGAACGCTCCTGGCTGGTGCCCGCGGTGCTCATCCTCGTGGTGGCTGTCACCCTCGGGGTGGTGGGCGTCCTACTGGGGCGGACCGAGGTCGGTCGAGGTCTGTTCGACGCCGTGGGCGGCAGCCCCCCGGCACGGCCGGGCAACGATGCCACTGCCATGTCCATCACCGCCGTGGACTCCTTCGACCCATTCGGCTCAGGTGGCGAGCACGACGACGAGTTGGCCCTGGCCGTCGACGGCAAGGCGGGCACGTCCTGGAGCACCGAGCAGTACGACAGTCGAGATCTCGGCGGGCTCAAGGAGGGGGTCGGCATCGTAGTCGAACTGCAGGAGGCCACCGACCTCAACGTGCTGGAGGTGACCTCGCCGACCCAGGGCTGGGCGGCGTCGGTGTACGTAGCCTCACAGCCCGCCAACGGCCTGGACGGTTGGGGCAACCCCGTGGATGACCAGGAAGGCATCGCCGGCGACGCCACCTTCGACCTGCAAGGTCACAACGGCGCCGCCGTGCTGCTGTGGATCACCGACCTCGGCGACGGCAGCGTCGGTGACCGCTTCTCGACCGCCATCGGCTCCCTGCGCCTCTCCTGACGACGGCCACCAGCGAGCCCGGCGGCTGGCCGGCGCCCGGGGCCGATGCTCATTCATCGTGCGTCACTACGCTGGCGCCATCGTTGCCATCCCCGATGATCCCTCGCCGTCGTCGATCACACCCAAGCCCGCCGGGCACGGCCACGGCGACGGCGACGGCGCCCTGGTGGCGGCAGCCCAGGCCGGCGACGGCCCCGCTCTCGATGCCCTCCTGCACCGCCACTACGACCGTCTCCACGGACTGTGCCGGCGCATGTGCGGCAACGAGGCTGACGCCGACGACGCCACCCAGGAGGCCCTGATGGCCATAGTGCGGGGGCTCGACCGCTTCGACCGCCGCTCGTCCTTCGCCACCTGGGCCTACCGGGTGGCCAGCAACGCCTGCCTTGACGAACTGCGGCGACGGGCTCGGCGCCCTCGCTCCGAAGCCGACGGGGAAGAGATCGCCTCCTCGTCGGCGGCTGATGCCACCGATCACCTCGCTGAGCGCCTCGACATCGATGCCGCCCTCACCCGGCTTCGGCCGGAGGAGCGGGCTGCGGTGGTGCTACGTGACCTGTGCGGTCTGGACTACGCCGGTATCGCCGAGGTGCTCGACATCGCGCCGGGCACGGTCCGTTCACGGATCGCCCGGGGCCGCGCCCGATTGGCCGACCTGCTCGACGACGGGAACCGCGGACCGTCCGCTCCACGTCCAAGCCCATGAACATGGACCGACATCTCGACGATGAGCTCCTCAGCGCCGTCCTCGACCACGAGGCGAGCGACGACGAAGTCGCACACGCCCAGACCTGTCCACGCTGCTCGGCCCAGCTGGCCCGACTCCGCTCGGCCGCCCTCGCCGTCGCCGCCCCCCCGGAGCCGCCAGCGGACGCGGCCAGGCGCGCCGCCATCGCCCGGGCCCTCCAGGAGAGGGCGCTCGCGCCCGACCGGCACCGCCTCAGCGAAGGCGCACCCGATCGACCCAGGCCCATCGGCGTGCTCCCCGAACGGGGCCGTGCCCATGGCGGGGGACGCGGCGTTCCCCGGTGGGCCGTCGCTGCCGCCATCGCACTGGTGGTCGGCCTGGCCGTCCCCGTCATCATTTCGAGGCTCGGAGGAGGCAACCCACCACGGACGGCCACCGGTCTGGCCGACTCCAGCTCGGGAGCGGAGCCAGAGACCAGCAGCGCCGCTGCCGGACAGATCGACCAGGAAGCACCCGTCGACGGTGGCGACCTCGGCGAGCTCAGCGGGGTCAGCGGTGACGAGCTGGCTTCACGAGTCGACGCCACGGACCCGCAGCCAACGTCCCCGCCCGGTCCCGTTGACGATGGTCCTGTCGCTGTCAGCCCCGTACCGCCAGCCGGTCAGGTCCCACCTACCGCTGGCCCGTGCGAGGTCGTGGCCCGGGGCCGGGAGCGGGACCTCGGACCGCTGCGCTATCAGGCTCAAGGCACTGTGGATGGAGGCCCGGTGACGGTCCTCGGCTTCGAGACGCTCGGCCCGAACGGCACCTCTCGCGTTCAGTTGGCGGTCAAGGTGCTGAGCGCTGACACCTGTGCGGAGGTACGCACCGCCCCGCAGGGCTGACCCGTTCCACCTGGCTCGAGGACCAGCAGTCCAGGTCTCGGGCTGTGGCCTCAGATAACGGCCTCATCGGACGGGGGGCGACGTCTCGGCCGACGAGGTCGGGCCCGGGCGATGGCGGTGAGGGCGGCGACCCCGCCACCGACCCAGGCCAGGGCCGGATAGGGGCCGATGCCCTGGCCGGAATCGATCCATCCCCCCCAGAGGATCCCCAGCGCCGCCGCCAGGCCGGCGAACAGGGCGGGCACCCATCCCCGCCACTGCCCTCCGAGCGCCACCGCCTCGGAGACCAGCAGACCGAGGGCCAGGCCGGCGATCACCGGCACCACTCCGCTGAACTCGTACTCCCCGGCGATCAGCGCGCCGAAGGCGGCCACCGCGGCTCCGGCCAGGACGGCCAAGATTCGACTCACACGCCCAGGGTAGGCTGGCTGGATGGCAGCGACGGGTTCCTTCCCGGCGCGCCCACGGGCGACCACCGTCGACCAGGGTGGCGCTGGCCTCGGCTCCTCCCCCCAACAGGCTTCGCCCTCAGCGACGTCGTTCACTGACGCTGGACCAGGCGACGACTGGGCCGCCCAGGCCGCCGACGCCGTCGAACGGGTCGTGGGCTCGGTCCGGGCCAAGACGACGGAGCCACTGGAAAGGGTGGCCCGCATCCTGGTCTACGGGCTGCTGGCCCTCATCGTCGGCTTGGCCGCAGCGGTGCTGGCGGCGGTGGGACTCGTCCGCGCCCTCGATCTCGCCATCCCCGGGGGGGTGTGGTCGGCCCACGCCCTCACCGGCGGAATCTTTGGGGCCGCCGGTCTGTTCCTGTGGAGGAAGCGAACCGTCAAGACCGTGAAGGTGTAGCCAGGCAATGACCGAGACACGCAACGTCGTCATCATCGGATCCGGGCCGGCTGGGCTCACCGCAGCCATCTACAGCGCCCGGGCCAACCTGGCGCCGCTGGTCCTCGAGGGCGAGCCCTCCTCCACCACCGATCAGCCAGGTGGCCAGCTCATGTTGACCACCGACGTGGAGAACTACCCCGGGTTCGCCGACGGCGTCACCGGCCCTGAGCTCATGACCACGTTCCGGGCCCAGGCCGCCCGCTTCGGGGCCGACCTGGTGCTCGAGAAGTCGACCGCAGTCGACTTCTCCTCGCCGCCCTTCCGGATCTGGACCGGTGATGCTCAGGCCGAACAGCCGTCCTACCAAGCTCGCTCCGTCATCGTCGCCACCGGTGCTCAGGCCCTGATGCTCGGCCTCGACGCCGAGAAGCGGCTCCTGGGCCGGGGTCTCTCCACCTGTGCCACCTGTGACGGCTTCTTCCACGGAGGCGCTGACATCGCCGTGGTGGGCGGGGGCGACTCCGCCCTGGAGGAAGCGACCTTCCTCACCAAGTTCGCCGCTCGAGTCACCGTGATCCACCGCCGAAGTGAGCTTCGGGCCTCCAAGATCATGCAAGAGCGAGCTTTCAAGAACGAAAAGATCGATTTCCTGTGGAACAGCAAGGTGGTCGACCTCGTGGGGGAGACCGCCTTGGAGGGCGCCGTCATTAAGGACCTCGTCACGGGGAGCACCTCGGTGCTCAAGGTGACCGGGATGTTCGTGGCCATCGGCCACCGGCCCAACACCGACCTCTTCCGGGGTGTGCTCGACATGGACCGGGCGGGCTACCTCCTCACCCAGCCTGGGAGCACCTCCACCAACGTCGATGGGGTGTTCGCCGCCGGAGACGTGGCCGACCACACCTACCGCCAGGCCGTGACCGCCGCCGGCTCGGGATGCATGGCGGCCATCGACGCCGAGCGGTGGCTGGAGGCCAAGGGCGACGCTCCCGAGGACATCGCCGAGACACCCACGCAGTGGTGAACCTCTGGTTCGCCAACGATTGACCAAGGAGAAACGGAAATGGCAACGATCACCCTGTCTGACATCAGCTTCGACGAGGAAGTCAAGTCTTCCACCGAAACGGTCCTGGTCGACTTCTGGGCCGAGTGGTGTGGTCCGTGCAAGAAGATCGCACCCATCCTCGATGAGCTGGCCACCGAACAGGCCGGCAAACTGCGCGTGGCCAAGCTCAACGTCGACGACAACCCGGAGATCGCCCGCCGCTACCAGGTCATGAGCATTCCCACCCTGCTCGTGTTCCAGGACGGGGAGGCCAAGAAGCGGCTCGTGGGAGCCAAGAGCAAGGTACAGCTCTTGACCGAGTTGGCGGAGTTCTTGTAGAGCGCGCAGAACCTCAGTGGCCGCCTACAGGCCTGGGCACAATCTGGGGTTTGCCCATTCGACACCCGGACCGCGGCGGTGGGCTGCTCACTCTGAAGCTCCGACGGTGCTGGGCTCGGTCATGGCCCGGTAGATGCGCTCGAGGTCGGCGAGATCGGCAAACTCGACCACGATCCTCGCCCGCTTGCCGCCTTCCTCCACCCGTACCGTGGTGGCGAGGTGCTCGGAGAGGAGCTGTTCGAGCTCGTGCATGCCGGGGTGGCGCAGCTTGGGCGGCGACGGCATGGCGGGCGACGGCGTGGCGGGCGCTCCACTGCCGTTTCGGGCGGGAGCGTCAGACGCTGCACGCTCCGGTTCGGCGTGCGCCCGCACCAACTCCTCCACCGCCCGCACCGACAGACCTTCCTTGACCGCTCTGCGGCTGAGCGCCTCTTGAAACTCCCGATCGGGGGTCGCCAACAGTGCTCGAGCATGGCCGGCCGAGAGGTGCCCCTCGGCGACTTGACGCTGGATCGATGGCGGAAGCTGGAACAACCGGAGGGTATTGGTAACTGCCGCCCGACTTTTGCCCACCCGGCGCGCCAGCTGCTCGTGGCTGAAGTCGAAGTCCTCGATGAGCTGCTGGTAGGCCGCGGCCTCCTCGAGGGGGTTCAGATCCTCCCGGTGCAGGTTCTCCACCACGGCCTGCTCCAGAGAAGCAATGTCGTCAGCTTCACGGATGATCGCCGAAATGGTCGAGAGACCTGCCCGCTTCGCCGCTCGCCAACGTCGTTCGCCGGCGACGATCTCGTAGCTGTCGTCACCTGCCGGTCGAACCAGGATGGGTTGCAGCACACCGAGCTCTCGCACTGACGCCACCAAAGACGACAGCGCCTCCTCGTCAAATCGTTGGCGCGGCTGGCGTGGATTGGGGCGAATGCTCCCCACCGCCAGCTCCCTGAGATCAGAGGCCGAGACGTCGGACGCTTCCGCCGGGATAAGGGCGCCCAGCCCTCTACCGAGCCCGCTGCGGCGTACCACCGCTCACCTCCTTGGCCAGTTCCCGATAAGCGATGGCGCCCCGCGAGGTCGGATCGAAGGCGATGATGGGCTGGCCAAACGACGGCGCCTCCGAGAGGCGGACCGTCCGAGGCACGACCTGCTGGCATACCTTTTCACCAAAGTGGGCCCGTACCTCCTTGACGACCTGCTCGGACAGCTTGGTGCGGGCATCGAACATCACACAGATGATGGCCGTCACCTCCAACTTGGGATTGAGGTTCTTCTGGACCAGAGACACGTTGCGCAGGAGCTGGCCGAGACCCTCGAGGGCGTAATACTCGCACTGGATGGGGACGACCACCTCGTTGGCGGCGGCAAGTCCGTTCACGGTCAGAAGACCGAGCGAAGGTGGGCAATCGATGAGGACGATGTCGTAGTCGCCGGCCACTGATTCCAGCGCCCGGCGTAGGCGCAGCTCGCGGCTGAACGCCGGTACCAGCTCTATCTCAGCCCCGGCAAGGTCAAGGCTGGCCGGGGCGACGAAGAGGTTGCGCACCGAGGTGGCCTCGACGCAATCTTCGAGGGGCAGGTCACTGAGCATCACGTCGTACATGGAGGCAGCAACGTTTCGGGGGTTGATCCCCAAACCGGTCGATGCGTTGGCCTGGGGGTCGAGGTCGCACACCAGGACCCGGTAGCCCATCTCAGCCAGGCACGCGCCCAGGTTGACCGCAGTGGTGGTCTTTCCCACGCCTCCCTTTTGGTTGGCTACGGCCATGAACCGGGGAAGTGGACGGGCAAAGCGGCTGCGATCAGGCCGAGAGCCCGAGGTTGGCGCGTCCGCCGCCGACGAAGGTAGGGAGACCACGCCGGCCGACATCCCAGCCGGCCGACGAACCGGTGAAGGCAGTTCATCGAGCACCTGTGAGTTCGCCCCGGCTTGCACGGGGACTTCGACCGCGGGACCGTCAACCACGGCTTCATACTTGCTCGCCCAGGCGGGTTTGGCAAGGACCTCTTCGCCGGGGTCGTTCAGAACGCGTTCTCGGGAGCCAGTTCCACGTTAAACATCGCCATCCACCTCCGCAAGCAGAGGATCGGCCAGGTTCCACGTGAAACATTACGTGCCCGCTCACCAGAGGGGCCGCTTGGAGGGCACGCCTACCCGGCGGGGGAAGCGGCCGGGGCACAGGCGATCCTGGCGAAGGGTGGCGATCCTGGGCGGGCCAGGGTCGACCGTCACCAGCCGAAGGCCAAGCTCGGTCAAGCCTTCCTCCAGCCAGCGGTCGGCGGGCTCCGGCGGCTCACTCACGACCACCTCTCCCTCCAGCGACAGCAGCGGGGCGGCGCACTCGGCGACCACTGCGGGGCGGGCGAATGCCCGGGCAACCACGACCTGGTAGCGGCCGCGATGCTCAGACGATCGCCCAACCACCTCCGCCCGGCCTGTCACCACCTGGACCCGGTCTGCCAGTCCCAATGCCTGCACGGCGGTAACGAGAAAGGCGGTTCGGGTGGTGTTGGCATCCAACAACGTCCAGGTCGAGGCGGGCAGGTCCATGGCCAGGACCAAGCCGGGGATGCCTGCGCCACTGCCGAGGTCCACCCCCTTCACCGTGGCAGGCAGATTACCCCGGTGGTAGGCCCGGGCGTGATCCAGGTGAGCGGTGACGGGCCCGGGTCCCAAGAACCGACGCCGGCGCGCCTCTCCGAGCAGTTCCAGCAACGCTGCGTCGTCGCCCGGGCTGACGCTCGTGATCGCAGCCTCTCCGGCGGTGGCCCCTACGCGCCCGTCAGTCGACCGACTCGTCCGACAGGATCAGCACCTGTCGGCGGGGGTCCTCTCCTTCAGATCGGCTCTGCACGCCCTCGACGGTGTTCACGGTGTCGTGGACCACCTTTCGGTCGGCCGCCGGCATGGGATCCAACAAGGTGGCCGTGCCCGTGGCTCGGACCTCACCGGCAACTTGGCGTGTGAACCGCTCAAGCGCCACCCGCCGGCGCTGCTGGTAGCCGCCCACGTCGACTCGCAACCGGGTCCCCCGGTGCGGGCCTCTCTGGACGGCAGCCCTGGTCAGCTCCTGTACGGCCGCCAGGGTCTGTCCCTTCGGTCCGATCAACAGGCCCAGGCCGTCGCCGACCAACCGCGCCTCGATCATGCCTTCGTCGACCTGCTCGATCTCCGCCCGACCATCGGCCCCGAAGGCGTCCGCCAAGCCTTCCAGAAAAGCTCTGGCGTCGTCGGCCTGTTCTTCTCGGCTCGGAACCGACTCGTCTGGCTCGGCCGCCACGGCGGTGTTGACCGACGCCTTCTCGACTACATCGGCCCCGAGCTCCCGGCTCCTCGTCGCGGGCACCCGTCTCCCGCCACTACCGGCGTCGGCTTCGGGGGGGCGCAGCTCCTCGTCCTCGTCCGGGCGTCGGCGTCGGCGTTCGCGTCGATCGACCTTGGGTCTCGGGGTAGTCGGCCGGACGCGAGCACGCACCCGAGCCTCCTGGCGAACCCGCCCGAATAGGCCGCTGCGAGGCTCCTCCACGACATCGAACTCGGCGTCGCTCTCGTCGACTCCCAATTGGTCGAGGGCGGCAGCCTGGGCCTCCTCGAGAGTACGACCTGTAGTCTCAACCCACTCCACAGTCTTACCTCCTCTTCCTCTTGCGCTTTCGCGAGCGTGGGGCAGGCGTGGGCGTCCTCCCATTTCCGGGACGACTCCCATTGGCTCTGCGCCCCCCCTCGGTCTTTGCGTTTCCATTGGCGCCTCTACCGTTGGCGCCTCTGCCATTGGCGCTGCCCGTGTCCTTGGCTTTGCTGCCCGTGTCCTTGCCCGCTCGGGTCTTGGCATCCCCGGCGGCTCTGGCCTTCCCGTTTGCCCCGGCGCCTCCCTTGGCGCCTCCCTTGGCGCCTCCCTTCGAGCCATCTCGGCCCTTGGCCAAGCCGGGCCGCTTGGTGGTCGGAGCCTCACCGCGGTCCTTCCCCTTGGTCGGCTTCGGCGATGACTTCTTGGCGATGGCAACGTCACCTGGTGGCGGTGGTTCACCACGGAACTCCAACCTGGTCACCAAGGCCTGCTGGCCGATGCGGACCAGGTTGGACACCACGAAGTAGATGACCACGCCGGCGGGGATGGACACAGAGATGGGGACGAAGATGAACGGCATCACCTTGGCGATCATCTGCTGTTGCGGGTTAGCCGATGCCGCCGGGTTCCGGCCCTGGATCTGGCGTTGTTGGACGATGGCGGTGGCCACCACCACGGCGACGAGCACGAGGAAGGGCAGGGCGACGACGAGCCCTTCGCTCCTGAGCTCGGAGACCACACTTTGGGACAGGTCCATCCCGAAAGAAACCATCTTGTTGGTGCCGCGCAGGGCCACTGCCAGAGGGGTGTTCTCGCCCTCGAAGTACTTGGGGTTGAAGTTGGAGGTGGGATCCCCACTGTCCATGCGGCGGGTGAGCCCGAGGAGCACCCGGTAGAGCACGATGAACACCGGGAACTGGAGCAAGAGCGGCAGGCAGGAACTGAACGGGTTGATGTTGTGCTCCTGGTAGAACGCCATCATCTCCCGGTTGAGCGCCTCCCGATCGCCCTTGTGCTTCTGTTGCAGCTTCTTGATCTCGGGTCCGACACGCTGCATGGCGATCATCGACCGGGTGCTCTTGATCGACAGCGGGCTCAACACCACCATGATCAGCGCCGTGAACAAGATGATGGCCCCCCCGAAGGACGGCCACAGCTTGTAGAGCTCAGCCAGGACGCCGGCGAGGAAGTCGAACACCTACGCCACCCGTTCCGGCACCGGGTCCAGCCCTACCCCGCCCCAGGGATGGCAGCGGCAAAGGCGACGCACAGTGAGCATGCTGCCGCGCAGGGCGCCGAAGCGCTCTATGGCACCGATGCCATATGCCGAACAAGTCGGCTCAAAGCGGCACGGCGACGGACGACCGGCGCGTGCCAGCTGCCACCCCCTAAAAAGAGTCCGCAGGGTACGGGCAGCCGGGCTCATCGTCGCCTCGGCGCAGAGCTGACCGCTCCGCTGGGGCCGACGATCCCGGGAAGCGACAAGAAGGCGTCCGTGGTGGAGCGGAGAACAGCCACCAGACTCGTGCACAGCTCGGTGAAGGACGCCTGGGCAGCCCGCGGGGAGGCAGCGATGAGATAGGTGCCCGGGGCCATGTCCTGCGCCAGATCGGCCACCGCTGCTCGCAGTCGTCGACGAAGTCGGTTGCGCACGACGGCAGGGCCGACCGGCCGGCCGATGGCATAGGCCACCTGGGGCGGCCGATCCCCCACAGCCTCGCCCAGCCAGGTGAGGGAGAGGGGACCGGACCGGCCTCGCCGCCCGCTCCGCCGCAACTCGGCAAAGGTGGCTCGGTCGCGGATCCGCCAGGTGGGAGACATGGCGACAGAAAGGGTTGGGCTGCGCCTCGAGGTCAAACCGTTCAAGCCGACAGCGAGTGGCGACCCTTGCGGCGGCGGGCCTTGATGATGGCGCGCCCTGCACGAGTCGACATACGATGGCGGAACCCGTGGTTCTTCGCCCGCTTGCGGGTGTTGGGCTGGTAGGTGCGCTTCATTGCGGTTCCTCCTCGGGGCCGTCATCGACTTTCGTGTGGAGGTTCCCGGAACGGCATCCACGTCAGGACGACGCCAGCACCTGCGCGTTGGCGACCAGCGTCTCAGTCAGGTTAGAGGCTCGGCGACAGGGATGCCAACGAGCGCAGGGAACCAAGCCTTGCCCGGGGCCACGGCGGATCATCGGTAGGTGGTGCAGAGCGAGCACCCGACACTTGCGCACCATCGCTACTCGGCTGCTACGGTCAGCCTCCCTCGTTCCTCCGGCACGGTCTTCCCACGACCGGAATCACTGTTGGTTGTCCACAGATTGTGGATGTCGTTGTGGACGACCGATGCGGGTGGGAGGCGTTTGACCTGTGGCTGAGGCGGAGCGGTTGTGGGAAGGTTGCCTCGACGTATTGCGTCGCCACGTTCCCGAGGCGACCTGGAACAGTTGCTTCCAACCGACGTCGGCCGTCTCCCTCGACGGCACCAGATTGGTGGTCGCCGTCCCCAGCTCCTTGGTCCAGGAGCGGCTGGAGGGTCGCTGGCACTCCCAGGTCATGAACGCCCTCTCCACCGCCGGCGCCGCCGACCTCGAGGTGCACTTCGAGATCCGACCGGACGCCGCCGAGAACGACCTGACCCCCCACCCTGAGGCCGGTGGAACTGGGCTGATCCCTCGGGGCGGGTTCGAAGCGCACCAACAGATGCCGGTGCGCCAGCGAGCTGCCATTCCGTCCAACCAGGCGATGCTGAACCCTCGCTACACCTTCGACGCCTTCGTCACCGGCACATCCAACCGCTTCGCCCACGCCGCCGCCCTGGCTGTGGCCGAGACCCCCGCTCGTTCCTACAACCCGTTGTTCATCTACGGCGTCGCCGGCCTTGGCAAGACCCACCTGTTGCACGCCATCGCCCAGTACGTCCACCAGATCTATCCTGCCTATGGCGTGCGCTACGTCTCGTGCGAGGCGTTCATGAACGACTTCGTCGATGCCATCCGCACCAACACCACCGCCGGATTCAAACGTGGCTACCGCGAGAACGACGTCCTGTTGGTAGACGACATCCAGTTCATGGAAGGAAAAGAGGGGCTCCAGGAGGAGTTCTTCCACACCTTCAACCAGCTCCACGGCGCCAACCGACAGATAGTCATCAGCTCGGATCGCCCTCCCCGGTCCATCGCCACGCTCGAGGACCGTTTGCGCAGCCGCTTCGAGTGGGGCCTCATCACCGACATCCAGCCGCCGGAGCTCGAGACCCGGTTGGCCATCCTGCGCAAGAAGGCCGAACGAGAGCCCATCCCCATCCCCGATGAGGTGCTGGAGTTCATCGCCAGCCACATCACCAACAACATCCGGGAGCTGGAGGGGGCGTTGATCCGCGTATCGGCCTTCGCCAGCCTCAACCAGGCGCCCATGTCGGCAGAGATGGCGGCGTCGGTCCTCACCGACATCCTCGGCAACTCCCGGCCACGGGTGATCACCCCCAAGATCATCCTCGATGCCACCGCCTCCATGTTCGACTTCACCGAGGAGGAGCTGTGCGGGAGGAGCCGCCGGCGCCCACTGGTCACCGCCCGCCAGATCGGCATGTACGTGTGCCGGGAGATGACCGACCTCAGCTACCCGGCCATCGCCCGTGCCTACGGAGGTCGCGACCACACCACAGTTATCCATGCCGTGGAGAAGATCGGCGCCCTGATGAAGGAGCGGCGCCAGATCTACGACCAGGTGACCGAGCTCATCCAGTTGATCCGCGGTACGCGCTAGCCGTGTCGCCGTTCCTGCGCCGGTCGAACGTACGTGGCGGATGCCCTGTGTCCAAACCTGGGGGCACTTCGCCTGAGGGGTGTGCACAAGGCGGTCTTCTCCCCAGTCAGGCGCCAGTCGGGCTCACCACGTCCCGTTGCTGTGGGAAGCTGGGGACAGTACCGACGAGAGGGATGCACGTCATCACCTGCAGCGATGACCGGTTGTCCCCAATCCACAGCCCTTATTGCCATTATCCCAGATATCTCTCTAAGAGAGTAGAGATGACAAGGTGAAGTTTCGTTGTGAGCGCGATGTCCTGGTCGAGGCACTGGGAGGTGCCACCCGAGCGGTAGCCACCCGAGGTGGGGCACTGCCAGTCCTCTCGGGAGTGAAGTTCGAGCTTCGGGGAGACCGGTTGGTCCTCACCGGGAGCGACCTCGACCTCACCATCCAAGTGGCGGTTACGGTGGCGGGTGAGGTCGACGGCATCGCTGTTTTGCCCGGGCGGCTGGTCGGCGACATCGTGCGGTCCTTGGATCCAGGGGCGGTCCACCTCGAGGTGGCTGACGCCGAAGCCCGGATCGCGTCAGGACGCTCGCACTTCAGCGTTCGCCTTCTGCCTGCCGATGATTTTCCCCGGGTGCCTGATGCTCCCACCGAGGAGGTGAGGTTGGATGCGGCGTCGTTGGTCGACGCCCTGCGTCAGGTGGTGCCGGCGGCCAGCCACGACGATGCCCGTCCCATCCTCACCGGGGTGCTCATGGCGGCCGAGGGCGACGGCCTTCGTCTGGTGGCCACCGACTCCTACCGCTTGGCGGTGCGGGACCTGCCTGGGGTGTCGGTGTTGCGGGAGGGCCAGTCGGTGCTAGTGCCTTCCCGGGCGCTGGGCGAGCTGGCCCGGCTGCTGAGCGGTGCCGGGACGGTGTCGCTACGGCTCGGCGAGCGTGACGCCACCTTCGAGGTGGGGAACTTCGCTCCTGGCGACAGCGGTGGAGATGACGGTGGTGGAAGCGCCGGCGGTGGTGACGGCGGTGGCGGGAGCCCCGGAGACTCTGACGGCGGCGTCCGGTTGACGACCCGGCTCATCGAGGGGCAGTTCCCGAACTACCGCCAGCTCATCCCCGAGAGCCATCCCAACCGCCTGACTGTCGGACGGGAGCCGCTGCTGGACGCGCTGCGGCGGGTCAAGCTGCTGGCGCGGGAGGCGATCCCGGTGAGGCTGGCCCTGCGGGCCGGCGGGGTCGAGCTCACCGCCGTCACCCAGGACGTGGGCCAGGCCGACGAGGAGATCGACGCCAAGTACGAGGGGACGGAGATGGGCATCTCTTTCAACCCCGAGTACCTGGTGGATGGCATCGACGCCGTCGAGGGTGACGAGGTGACCCTGCACACGCTGGACGGGTTGAAGCCGGCGGTGGTCCGTTCGGTCGAGCGCCAGGACTTCCTGTACCTGCTCATGCCCATCCGCGTGTCCTGACAAGCGGCCAGGACCGCCGCCGGTGCGCCTGCGGCGCCTTTGGCTGACCGACTTCCGCAACTTCGCCTCTACCGAGGTGGAACCGGCGTCCGGCCTGACAGCGCTGGTCGGGCCCAACGGGGTGGGCAAGACCAACCTGCTGGAAGCCGTTGCCTACCTGGCCACGCTGTCGTCGTTCCGAGGGGCTCCCGGAGAGGCCCTCATCCGCACCGGCGCCGATGTCGCCGTGGTGCGAGCGGAGTTGACCCTCGACCGGTCGGCGGGTGCGACCAACGCCCTGGTAGAGGCCGAGTTGCGGATGACGGGTCGTGACCGCGTTCTGGTCAACCGCCAACCCCTCCGGCGGGTGAGCGACCTGGTGGGCACCACCCAGGTAACCGTCTTCTCGCCGGACGACCTGGCCCTGGTCAAGGGTGGTCCGAGCCATCGCCGGCAGTTGGTCGACGAGCTCCTGACCGCTGGTTCACCTCGCCTGGCTGCGGTTCACACCGACCTCGACCGGGTGCTACGCCAACGAGGGACGCTGCTGCGCCAAGTCGGCGGTCGGCTCAGCCCAGAGGTGGTGTCCACCCTCGACGTCTGGGATGCTAAGCTGAGTGAGCTGGGCGAGGCTCTGGGCCGGGCCCGGGCCCGGTTGGTGGAGCGACTCGAACCCCTGGTGGCCGAGGTCTACGACCAGGTGGCGACCGCTGCGGCTCGGGTCACGCTCTCTTATCAGGCGCCGTGGCGGACTGACGGGTTGGCCGCCACCCTGGCTTCTACCCGTAAGGACGATGTCCGCCGGGGCCTCACCACCGCTGGTCCCCATCGCGACGACGTCGTCTTCGCCCTCGCCGGGCTCCCGGCTCGCACCCACGCCTCCCAGGGTGAGCAGCGCTCGCTGGCTTTGGCCCTGCGCCTGGGTGGCCACCACCTGGTGGCGGATGTGGGAGGCTCGGTCCCGGTGCTCCTGCTCGACGACGTGTTCTCCGAGCTTGATCCCGAACGCAGCGCCGCCCTGGTCGCCCACCTGCCTGACGCCCAGGCCCTGCTCACCACCACCGGGGCGCTGCCCCCTGGCGCCAACCCCGAACTGGTGCTCGGCGTCGACGACGGGCGGGTGCGGATCCGGTGAGTCCCGTAGCCCCGCTGCCGGGCGGCTCCGGGTCTGGACCCCGAGCGGTGGCCGACTCGCTCGACCGGGTGACAGCGTCGCTTGGAGGGCCCCGGGCCAGCGTGTTGACCACCGTGTTCAACTCCTGGTCGGCGTTGGTGGGGGAGGGTCTGGCCTCCCATTGCCGCCCCCAGTCGCTGCGAGGCGGCGTGCTGGTGGTGGCGGTCGACGATCCCGCCTGGGCCACGCAGCTTCGCTGGTTGGAGTCGGACCTGTTGGCCCGCCTGGCCGAGGCGGTGGGCGAGGGGGCGGTCAGGGAGATCCGTGTCCGAGTCCAGCGGTAGCGCCCTTGCCTACGACCGCCGACCCATCTGAGTGACACAACCGGCTGATAAACTTGTCCCATCGCGATTGGTGGTTCTGACCAGCGTCTTCTCGCCGAGGTCATGCCCGATCGCCTCTTGTCTGTGACGGCTGGAGGAAAGGCGCGCGTGGCCGAGAACGCCGGCTCTTACGGAGCCAAGGACATCCAGGTGCTCGAGGGTCTCGAGGCGGTTCGAAAACGCCCGGGTATGTACATCGGCTCCACCGGGCTGAGCGGGTTGCACCACCTCGTCTACGAGGTGGTCGACAACAGCGTCGACGA
Source organism: Acidimicrobiales bacterium (assembly GCA_051005375.1). GTDB lineage: Bacteria > Actinomycetota > Acidimicrobiia > Acidimicrobiales > CADCSY01 > JADDRA01. The sequence continues at coordinate 5,846 of JBPCJK010000115.1, read as the reverse complement.
GGCCATGGCCGGACATTGCGACCGTATCGAGGTCACCTTGCTGGCCGACGGGGGTTGCCGGGTGGTCGACAACGGCCGGGGCATCCCCGTCGATCCCCATCCCCGCTACAAGAACAAGTCCGGGGTCGAGATCGCCCTCACCATCCTCCACGCCGGGGGCAAGTTCGGCGGCAGCGGCTACAAGGTGTCCGGCGGCCTGCACGGGGTCGGCGTCTCGGTGGTCAACGCCTTGTCCCAGCGCCTGGTGGTCGAGGTCGACCACCACGGCCAGCACCACCGCATGGAGTTCGCCAAGGGGGGCAGGCCCCAGGGCGGCCTGGAGGTGACGGGCAAGGCGCCGCGGGGCCGTACCGGCACCACCGTCATCTTCTGGCCCGACCCTGAGGTCTTCCACTCCGAGGGCACCGACTTCCGGGCCCAGACCCTGCTCGAGCGCCTCCAGATGATGGCGTTCCTCAACAAGGGCCTGGAGATCCGCTTCCTCGACGAACGTCCCACCCATGACGGCGAGCCCAAGGTCTACCGCTACAACGGCGGCATCGAGGACTTCGTCCGCCACCTCAACGCCTCCAAGGAGGCGCTGTTCAAGCGGGTGGGCTACTACGCCGCCGCCGAGGAGTCCCAGGAGATCGAAGTCGCCTTCCAGTGGAACACCGCCTACTACGAGGGGATCCACTCCTTCGCCAACGGCATCGCCACCAACGAGGGGGGGATGCACGAGGAGGGCTTCAAGAAGGCCCTGACCAACGCCATCAACAACTACGCCCGGGCCCGGGGGCAGCTCAAGGACAAAGACGAGCGCCTGCTGGGCGAGGACATCCGTGAAGGCCTCACAGCCATCCTCAGCGTGCGCCTGACCGACCCCCAGTTCGAGGGCCAGACGAAGGGCAAGCTGGGCAATGTCTCCATTCGCTCGCTCATGGAGCGAGCCACCAACGAGAAGCTGGGCGACTGGCTCGAGGAGCACCCCACCGAGGCCCGCCAGATCGTGCAGAAGGCCATCCAGGCGGCCCGGGCCCGCACCGCCGCCCGCCAGGCCCGCGACGCCACCCGGCGCAAGTCACCCCTGGAGGGGGCGGGGATGCCGGGCAAGCTCACCGACTGCTCGTCGCGCAACGCCAGGGAGACCGAGCTGTTCATCGTCGAGGGCGACTCCGCCGGTGGCTCGGCCATCAAGGCCCGCAACCCCGAGCGCCAGGCGGTGTTGCCCATCCGGGGCAAGATCCTCAACGTCGAGCGGGCCCGCATCGACCGGATGTTGAAGAACAACGAGGTCGAAGCTCTGGTAAAGGCCATCGGCGCCGGGCTGGGCGACGACTTCGACGTGGATAAGATCCGCTACCACAAGGTCATCATCATGGCCGACGCCGATGTCGACGGCAGCCACATCCGCACCCTGTTGCTGACCTTCTTCTTCCGCCAGATGGCCCCCCTGGTGGAGGCCGGTCACGTCTTCATCGCCCAGCCGCCGCTGTTCTCCGTCGAGGTCGGCAAGGAGAAGGCCTATCTCAAGGACGAGGCCGCCCGCGAGCGCTTCCTGGCCGAGCACGCTCCCAAGAAGTTCGAGTTCGGCCGGTTGAAGGGGCTGGGGGAGATGGACTGGCAGGAGCTGGGGGAGACGACGATGGACCCGGCCAAGCGGACCCTTTTGCAGATCGGTGTCGAGCAGGCGTCCATCGCCGACGAGGTGACCAGCATCCTCATGGGCAACGACGTGGAGCTGCGCAAGAAGTTCATCACCACCAACGCCACCGACGTCCGCTTCCTGGACATCTAGGTGCTGAGCACCGGGTTGTGGGCGACGTGAGCGACACGCTGTTCCCAGGGGACGGGGGCGGGGCGGACACGGCGGTAGCCGGCATCGAGCCCATCGAGATCCAAGAGGAGATGGAACGCTCCTTCCTCGACTACGCCATGTCGGTCATCGTCAGCCGGGCCCTGCCCGATGCCCGCGACGGGCTCAAGCCCGTGCACCGGCGCATCCTGTTCGGGATGCACGACCTCGGGGCCCGCTCCGACCGGCTCCGGCTCAAGTCGGCCAGGGTCACCGGAGACGTGATGGGCAAGCTCCACCCCCACGGCGAGGGCGCCATCTACGACGCCCTGGTGCGCATGGCCCAGGACTTCAGCCTCCGCCACCCCCTGATCGACGGCAAGGGCAACTTCGGCTCCCCCGACCACCCCCCCGCCGCCCAGCGCTACACCGAGTGCCGCCTGGCCACCCTGGCCAACCAGATGCTGGCCGGCATCGACGAGGACACCGTTGACTTCGTCGACAACTACTCGGGGGAGTTCACCGAGCCGAGCGTGCTCCCGTCGCGGTTCCCCAACCTCCTGGTCAACGGCAGCCAGGGCATCGCCGTGGGGATGGCCACCAACATCCCGCCCCACAACCTGGGGGAGGTAGTCGACGCCGTCACCCACCTGCTCGATCACCCCGAGGCCACCCCCGACGATCTGATGGCCTTCGTCAAGGGGCCCGACTTCCCCACCGGCGCCCTCATCCTCGGGCGGTCGGGGATGATGGAGGCGTACCGCACGGGGCGAGGTTCGATCCGGATGCGGGCCCGGACCGAGATCACCGAGAGCGCCAAGGGCACCTTCATCGTGGTCACCGAGCTGCCCTACCAGGCCAGCCCGGCCGGAATCCTGATGAGAATCAAGGAGCTGGTCGACGCCAAGGAGCTCGACGGCGTCGCCGACTTGAACGACGAGTCCTCGGGTGACGCCACCAAGCTGGTGGTCAAGCTCAAGCGCGACGCCAATGCCAATGTGGTGCTCAACAACCTGTTCAAACACACCGCCCTGCAGGCCAGCTTCGGGGTGAACATGGTCGCCCTGGTCGACGGCATCCCCCGCACCCTCAACCTGGCCCAGGCCCTGTCCGCCTACGTCGACCACCAGGTCGACGTCATCACCAGGCGCACCCGCTTCCGCCTGCGCAAGGCCGAGGCCCGGGCCCACATCGTGGAAGGGCTGCTGCGGGCCCTCGACCTGATCGACGAGATCATCGCCCTCATCCGGGGCTCGGACGACCGCGAGGCGGCCCGTCTGGGGTTGATGGCGCCGCCCTTCGACTTCAGCGAGATCCAGGCCAACCACATCCTGGACATGACCCTGTCCCGCCTGACCCGCCTGGGGCGGTCCCAACTCGAGGACGAGTTGGCCCAGCTCCGGGCGACCATCGCCGAGCTCCGGGCCATCCTGGCCGACGAGGGCAGGCTACGGGGAGTCATCAAGGACGAGCTGGCCGAGGTGCGGGCCGCCTTCGCCAGTCCCCGCAAGGCCGAGGTGGCGCTCGACCCCGGCTCCATCGACGACCTCGAGCTCATCGAGGACGAGGAGCTGGTGGTGACGCTGTCGGCCACGGGCTACGTCAAGAGCATCCACGCCGATGCCTTCCGCAGCCAGGGCCGGGGAGGGCGGGGCGTGCAGGGCACCCGCCTGCGCGACGAGGACTACGTCACCCACATCGTGACCACCACGGCGCACGCCTACCTGCTGTTCTTCTCCACCCGGGGCCGGGTCTACCGCCTGCGGGCCCATGAGATCCCGGTCAAGGAGCGCACGGCACGAGGCACCGCCATCGTGAACCTGCTGCCCTTGGAGCCCGACGAGCGGATCCAGGCCATCATCGACACCCGCGACTACGAGACCAACCGGTTCCTGTTCTTCGCCACCCGCAAGGGCCAGGTGAAGAAGACCAAGTTCACCGAGTACGACTCGTCGCTGCGAGCCGGGCTCATCGCCATCAGCCTGCGCGAGGATGACGAGCTGGTGCGGGTCATCCCCACCAACGGGACCGACGACATCTTCATGGTCAGCGGCGCGGGGATGACCATCCGCTTCAGCGAGGATGAGGTGCGGGCCATGGGCCGTGGCGCCGCCGGGGTGCGGGGGATGCGCCTTCGCCCCGACGACGAGGTGGTGTCCTGCGACGTCGCTCGTGACGACTGCGACATCCTGGTGGTCACCGACGCCGGCTACGGCAAGCGCACCAAGGTGGACCGCTTCAGCCCCCAGTCCCGGGGGGGCCAGGGGGTCAAGGGCATCAAGCTCACCGCCCGCCGGGGTCGGGTGGTGGCGGCGTTCATGGTCGGCCTCGACGACGAGATCATCCTCATCGCCTCCGGCGGCGTGGTCATCCGCACCGGTGTCCGCGAGATCCCCTCCCAGGGGCGCGACGCCACCGGCGTGCGCATCATGGCGCTGTCGCCAGGCCAATCGGTGGCGGCGGTGGCGCCCGTCCTCGCCATCGAGGCGGTCCTCGCCCTCGAGACCTAGGCTCCACGATCGTGCTCGGCGGCTCGGCGGCTCGGCGGCTCTGCTGCCGGGCGCCGGTGGCTCTGCTCGCCACCCTTTCTCGCCGGCCTCGCCGGCCGTGCGCCACCTTCTCGCCGGCCTTCGCTGGCCTTGGCTCTGAACGCCGTCGCGGCCCGGTGGCCGCTCCCTTCCCCCTCTGCAGCTGTGCGCGTACTGGAGGAAGCGGATGTCCATCTCTGTGTTCTGGCCGCAGGAGCCGGCCGGTTTCCACGCGTTCCTGGTGCCAGAAGATCGAGCCCGAGACGAGCGGGGGTCGGTCATCCCACTCCTGGCCCTGCTGGTCGTGGCCGTCGGAGGGTTGTGCCTCGGCCTGGGGCGCCTCGGGGGTGATGCCGTTGCCATCGCCCAGGCCCAGACGGCGGCAGACGCGGCCGCCCTCGCCGGCGCCGCCGAAGGTGAGGATGTCGCCCGCAGCGTCGCCATGGCCAATGGAGGCCAGTTGGTGGCCTTCATCCCGGACGGGCTCGACATCGAGGTCCGGGCCCGGGTGGCGGACGCCGAGGCGGTGGCCCGGGCCCGTCGCCGCCCCGGCTCGGGCAACACCGCCGGCGCCGGTGCAGCCGGGCTGACGCCGGAGATGAGGGCTGCGCTGGCCCGGGCCGAGGCCCTGTTGGGGTCGCCCGTGCCCGTCACCTCGGGCTGGCGCTCGAGCGCCGATCAGGCCGCTCTGTACTCCAGGCGGGGGTCCAACCCCTATCCGGTGGCCCGGCCCGGTACCTCGGCCCACGAGCGAGGTACCGCCGTCGACGTCCCGGCCACGTTCGTCCCCCGACTGGCGGGGGTGGCCGCAGCCACCGGGCTGTGCCAAACGTTGCCCCAGACCGATCCCATACACTTCGAGCTGTGTCGGTGAAGACCAGCCGTTCTTTGAGCACCATCAAGGCGGCTGGCTCCGGCGTGGCCGAGCGGGCTCGTCGTTACACCGCACCCAAGCGAAGCAGCGACCGGCCTGGCGAACGAGCCGACGGCCATAGGAAGAAGCGGTCCCGGTCCTCGCCCCGGGCCAAGGCATCTCGGACCAGTCGGGTCGTGGTCCGGCGTGTCGACGCCCTCAGCGTGCTCAAGGTCTCGGTGCTGTTCTACCTGAGCCTGTCCCTGGCGTTGTTCACCGCCGGTGTCCTGCTGTGGGCCGGGGCCCGCAGCGTCGGTCTCATCGGCAACGTCGAAGGGTTCATGGACAAGGTCGGCTTCACCGACTTCCGCATCCAGGCCGGTGAGCTCCTTCGGGCTTCGATCATCGGCAGCGCCGTCTTCGTGGTGGCCGGTTCGCTTGCAAACCTGCTGATGGCCGTGCTCTTCAACCTCATCAGCGGCGTGGTCGGAGGGGTCAAGCTCGTCCTGGCCGAGGACCAGAACGCACCGAAGGGGTGACCGGAGGCGTCGGGTAGCCTCGTCACTGGCACCGGGGGCTATAGCTCAGTCGGTTAGAGCGCATCCCTGATAAGGATGAGGTCGCAAGTTCGATTCTTGCTAGCCCCACCGCTGTGACCAGCACTTTTGTCCTCCTCGGGGGTGCTGGCGAG
>JBPCJK010000114.1:0-11177 GCA_051005375.1 Acidimicrobiales bacterium | reverse complement strand
GCGGTTAGGCGCACCCGTGGCCCGAGCGGCCCGCCGGCGAAGCCGGCAGGAGCGGGCAGGCAAGGCCTTTCGCTCTCGGCGGCGGAGCCGCCGAGCCATGAGCAGCGTGCCTATCCGCGCACGGTCTCAGTCGAGCTCGGCGGCCGGTCAGCCCCCCGTCAGTCGTCCACCGGGGTGGAGGCATTTCCGGCCAGAAACTCCAGCAATGCCTCCAACCAGAGGTCGGGGGACTCGTGGTGGGGGCTGTGGCCGGCACCAGGGAGGACGTGGAGACAGGCGCCGGGGATGGCGGCGGCCAGGCTGCGGCTGTCGTCCAGGAACAAGGCGTCGTGCTCGCCGACCATGACGAGGACCGGCACCGCCAGGTCGGTGACGGCCGCCAGTCGACCTGGTTGATCGAGCATGGCCGGGACCATTGCCGCGTACATCGCCGGCGACGCCGCCAACAGCTTGGCGTCGCCGTAGGTCTCCCAACTCTCCGCCGGGTCGTCGTCCCCGAGGGGGCCGGACCGTGCTCGGCGTACGTGTCGGGACGCCACCGTCTCGAGGGGGTTGACGCCCTCGGGTAGCGAGGCCAGCAACTCGGCCAATGCGCCCATCCCCGAGGTCCTGACCAGCTCGACCGAACCCATGGCCAGGGAACGGTCGATGACCACCGGCCCGGAGCCAGTGTCCATCAGGACCAGGGCAGACAGCCGCTCGGGGGCCGACAAGGCCAGCACCTGGACCACCATCCCGCCCATGGAGTGGCCCACCAGGGCGAAGCGGCCCCAGCCGAGGGCGTCGGCCAGGGCCAGGAGGTCGCCCGCCATGATCTCCAGGCTGTAGGCGCTCTCAACCTCGGGAGCGTCGCTGGCCCCGTGGCCCCGCAGGTCGGGCGCCACCGCGTGCCAGCCGGCGGCTGCCAGCGCCGGGAGGTGCCCGGTGAAGTCCTCCTTGGCGCCGGTGAAGCCGTGGACGAGGAGCAGCGGACGTCCCCCCGCCCCGGCTTCGGCGATGGCCATCTGGATGGGGCCGGCGGTCAGGCGGCGCGTGCGGTTCGTCACCGGACCAGTGTGCTCGGTCGCCGGGCGGGGGACGGTCACGGTAGCGTCGGAGTGACCCCGACGGTCCCCGACGGTGAGGATGGCCATTCCGGACATGCTGCTCGACACCATCTGCAGTCCTGCCGACATCCGTTCCCTCAGCTACCCCGAGCTGGATGAGCTGGCGGCGGAGATCCGCAGGTTCATCCTGGAGGCGGTATCGGCCAACGGGGGCCATCTCGGCTCCAACCTGGGTGCGGTCGAGCTCACCCTGGCCCTTCACCGAGTCTTCGACTCACCTCGTGACATCCTGTTGTGGGACACGGGCCACCAGAGCTATGTCCACAAGATCATCACCGGCCGGGGCGACGCCTTCGGCTCCCTGCGCCAGGCGGGGGGGCTGTCGGGTTACCCGAGCAGGGAGGAGTCCGAGCACGACTGGGTGGAGAACAGCCACGCCTCCACCGTCTTGAGCTACGCCCACGGCATCGCCACCGCCATGGAGACCCGGGGCGAGCAGCGCCGGGTGGTGGCGGTGATCGGCGACGGCGCCCTTACCGGGGGGATGGCCTACGAGGGCCTCAACAACCTCGGCCACAGCGGCCGCAACGTCATCATCGTGCTCAACGACAACGGCCGCTCCTACGCCCCCACCGTCTCAAAGCTGTCCGAGAGCCTTACCCGCATCCGCCTCAACCCCACCTACATGCGTCGCCAGCGCCGCCTGGAGCACCTGCTGCGGGTCGTCCCCGTGGTCGGCGAGCACCTGGAGAAGGGCTTGGAGGGGGCCAAGGCGGCGGTGAGGGAGATGTTCGAGCCCACCGCCTTCTTCGAACCCCTCGGGGTCCGCTACGCCGGGCCCATCGACGGCCACGACGTCGCCCTGGTGGAGACCGCCCTGCGCCAGGCGGGCGAGTTCGACGGGCCCATCGTGGTCCACCTCATCACCCAGAAGGGCCGGGGTCACAAGCCCGCCGAGGACGACCAGGTCAAGTGCCTGCACGACACCTCCGAGTGCAAACCCGGCTCCTACACGGCCGCCTTCGGCGATGCCCTCATCGCTGCCGCCGAGGCCGACCCCTCCATCTGGGCCATCACCGCGGCGATGCCCGACTCCACCGGGCTGCTGCCCTTCGCCGCTCAGTTCCCCGACCGCATGCGTGACGTGGGCATCGCCGAGCAGCACGCCGTCACCGCGGCCGCAGGCATGGCCATGGGCGGCCTGCGCCCGGTGGTGGCCATCTACTCCACGTTCTTGTCCCGGGCGTTCGACCAGGTCAACCTCGATGTCGGACTGCACCGCCAGCCGGTGGTCTTCTGCCTCGACCGGGCCGGCATCACCGGCGACGACGGCCCGTCGCACCACGGCATCCTCGACATGGCCCTGCTGACCAAGGTCCCGGGCATGACCGTCTTCGCCCCCTCGTCCTACCAGGAGCTCGAGGTCATGTTCGCCGAGGCCCTGTCCATCACCACCGGGCCGTCGGCGTTGCGATGGCCCAAGACCGACGCCCGCCAGGTGCCGCCCGACCAGGTCGGCCACGGCCGCCAGGCCCGCCAGGTGCGTCGTGGCGATGGCGAAGTGGCCATCCTCGCCGTGGGCAAGATGGTCGCCGCCGCCGAGGAAGCGGCCGACCTCCTGGCTGACAGCGGCACCTCGGCGACGGTGTGGGACGTGCGTTTGGTCAAGCCCCTCGACCCCGACATGCTCGGCGACGCCTCCCGGCACTCCCTGGTGGTGACGGTGGAGGACGGCATCAAGGTGGGGGGGATCGGCTCGCAGATCGCCGAGAGCATGGCCGAGTGCGAGGAGAGCCGGCTGAGCCCCCCGGTGCTGGTGCTGGGGGTTCCCGCCGAGTACCTCGCCCATGGCAAGCCCGACCGCATCCTCGCCGACCTCGGCCTGGACGGGCCGGGCCTGGCGGCGGCCACCACCAAGGCGCTGGCAGCCGCCCACCACTCGGTCAGCTAGCGGACCGCGACCTCCGGGGCTTCAGCCGTCGACGCGGATGGCGGCCGTGGGGCAGAGGTCGGCAGCCTCCTCCACCGCAGCTCGGAGCTCCTCACCCGGTTCCTCCTGGAGCACGTAGAGGAAGTCGTCGTCCCGGATCTCAAACACCTCGGGGGCCGATCGGGTGCACGACCCGCTGTTGATGCAGCGGTCGTAGTCGACGATGACGCGCATGGCGTTATCGTTTGGCCTGGCGCAGCCCGTCAGCCTCGGCCGCGGCGGCGTCGGGGTAGCAACGGTCGGCATTTGTCCGGTCGTAGTGCATCATCCCGGGCAGGTGGAAGACCCCACTGGAGAGCTTGGCCTTGATGGGATGGGACGCACGGCACTCGCCGTCGTCGGGCTCCACCCATGGCAGCGAACCTTCAGCCACCACCGGCTCGACCTCCACGGGCTCGACCTCCACGGGCTCGGCGTCCACCAACGGCTCGTCCACGGGCTCGGCGTCCACCAACGGCTCGTCCACGGGCTCGGCGTCCACCAACGGCTCGTCCACCGACGGCTCGTCCACCGACGGCTCGTGAGGAATCGGGGCCGGCCGCTCCACGTCGAGGGGCGGCCATGGCCCGGTCGCCACCGGGGCGAGAGGCTCGAGCTGGCGCCGCTGGAGCAGCTTGGACACCGCTGCCACCACCGCCCCCAACAAGGCCAGCTTGACCAGAGAACGAAACAGTCGTCGCAGCACCGAAGCACCCTACCCCTACCCCGGCTTGACGCCGCCTGCGGATCCTGGTTCGCTGGTCTGTGATGTTGCGCCAGCTTCGCTCCTGCATCCTCCTGCTTACCTGAGGCGAGCACCCACGCCGGTGCTCGCCACGACCTCCTGTCCCCCTCGGGCCAGGAGGTTTTCTTTTCCCCTGGCGCACATCTCCCGCCCTCTACCTTCGAAAGGACCGTCATGGCCGATCGGGTCACCATCTTCGACACCACCCTGCGAGACGGCGAGCAGTCGCCGGGCATCTCACTCGACGCCGCTGAGAAGCTGGAGATCGCCGAGCAGCTGGCCCGCCTCGGCGTCGACGTGCTCGAGGCCGGGTTCCCCGTCGCCAGCCGAGGCGACTTCGAGGCCGTCCAGGCCATCGCCGGCTCGGTCGAGGGCCCGGTCATCTGCGGCCTCTCCCGGACACAGCTGGCCGATGTCGACCGCTGCTGGGAGGCCATACGCCCGGCCGAGAGGGCTCGCATCCACGTGTTCATCTCCACCAGCCCCAGTCACATGGAGCACATGCTGCACATGACCGAGGCCCAGGTGCTGGCCGAGACCCGGTCGGGCGTGGCTCGGGCGAGGGAGCACACCGACGATGTGGAGTTCAGCCCCCAGGACGCCACCCGCACCCCCCTCGACTTCATGCTCGAGGTGCTCCAGGCGGCGGTCGAAGCGGGAGCCACCACCCTGAACATCCCCGACACCGTCGGCTACGGCATCCCCTGGGATTTCGGCGCTCTGATCCAGTACGTGCGCAAGGAGGTGAGTGGCGGCTACGTCACCTCTACCCATTGCCACAACGACCTGGGACTGGCTACTGCCAACTCCCTGGCCGGCATCCAGGCCGGCGCCCGGCAAGTCGAGGTCTGCGTCAACGGGCTGGGGGAGCGGGCCGGCAACGCCGCCCTGGAGGAGGTGGTCATGGCCCTGACCATCCGGCCCGACCAGTTCCCCGGGGTGGAGATCGGCATCAACACCGAGGAGCTGGCGCGCACCAGCCGCCTGGTCGCCCGCCTCACCGGCTACCCGGTGCAGTACAACAAGGCGGTGGTGGGGCGCAACGCCTTCGCCCACGAGTCGGGCATCCACCAGCACGGGGTGCTGGCCGAGAGCTCCACCTATGAGATCATCGACGCTGCCGCCGTGGGCCAGACCGGGCGCCAGATCGTGTTGGGCAAGCACTCCGGTCGCCACGCCTTCGCCGACACGCTGGAGCGAATGGGCCTGCGCATCGGCGGCGACGCCCTCAACGCCGCCTTCCAGCGCTTCAAGGAGCTGGCCGACCGCAAGGTCACCCTCACCGACGCCGACCTGGAGGCCATCGTGGCCGAGGAGCTGGGCGGCCACGTCGAAGCGGGCTTCGAGCTGGAGTCGCTGGACGTTCGGGGCGGCACCGTCGGTACGCCGGTGGCCTCGGTGGTGCTCCTCCACGACGGGAGCAAGCTGGAGGCCAGCGCCGAGGGCGACGGCATGATCGACGCCGCCTGCAAGGCCATCAAGACGGCCACCGGCATCGACGGCGTCCTCACCGACTTCAACGTCTCCTCGGTGACCGGGGGCGTCGACGCCCTCGGTGACGTCATCGTGCAGTTCGAAGCCGGGAGCATCCGCGTCTCCGGACGGGGCCTGTCGACCGACGTGGTGGAAGCGTCGGCCCGGGCCTTCCTCAGCGCGGTGAACAAGGTGGTGCGGGTGCGCCAGCGCCAGGAGAAGGTCCGTCAACCGGAGGTGACACCGTGGGCACGCCCTTGGGCGTGCTCACCAATGAGCACAGTAGCCATGCTCCTTGCTGCGCCATCCGCAGGATGGCGCGCCAATGAGCGCGGTCAACCTGTGGCCCGAGGGGGCTCACGCCCAGGCCTACCTCGACACCCGGGCGTCGATCCCCGAGCGGGCCGCGGGCATGGACGCGCTGATGGAATGGGTGCCGCCCGGCGCCCGGCGGGTGCTCGACCTCGGCACCGGCGACGGTGTCGTGCTGGCCCGGGTCCTGGAGCGGTGCCCGGCAGCGACCGGGGTCGCCGTCGACTTCTCGCCGGTCATGCTCGACGCCGCCCGGTCCCGCTTCGCCGGGCAGCCGGTGGAGGTCGTGGCCCACGACCTGTCCGAACCGCTCCCGCCGCTCGCCGGCTTCGACCTGGTGGTCTCGGCCTTCGCCATCCACCACCTCGACGACGAGCGCAAGCGGGCGCTGTACGCAGAGGTGGCTGATCGGCTGGCGCCGGGAGGCGTCTTCGCCAACCTGGAACACGTGAGCTCCCCCACCGAGGCGCTGCACCTGGGGTTCCTCGGTGCCCTCGGCATCGACCCCGCCGACGAAGACCCATCCAACCAACTCCTCGACGTGGGGACCCAGCTCCGCTGGCTGCGCGAGCTGGGCTTCGAGGACGTCGACTGCCACTGGAAGTGGAGGGAGCTGGCGCTCCTGGGAGGTGTGCATCGCCTGGGTTCGGATGACTGAGTGGGTCCAGCTCTCGTCGGATCAGCGCCGCACGGTCCGCCGGGCCGTCGGTCGCGGGCGCCGGGTCGATGATCTCGAGCTGGCACCGGCCGCTGTAGCGCTGGCGCAGCGCTATCAGGCCCGGCCCTACCGGACCGTCGTGCCCCAGGCGATTGCCGTTGGGGTCGGCGTCTTCGCCGCCAGGTTCGTCATCTGGGGAGTCCTTTCCCGGGAGGACGGCGGCTCCGAGCTCGTCGAAGGCCTTGTCGGGATGGTGGTCTTCGTGGCTGTGTACCTGCTGGTGGGTGCTCGATTGATCCTGTCTCGGGCCCGCCGAGCGGAAGGGTGCAACGCCAAGGCGGTCGACTCCGGCTGAATCTCGCAGCCGGCCGGCCACCCGACTACTCGTCGGCAAACTCGGGCAAGTTGAGCCACGCGGTGAACCCAGGAGGAACGAAGATGAGCTACGTGATGGCGTGCAGCGACGTGGTGCCGGGGTGCCCGGCCACCTTCGAAGCCGACACCCGGGAGGAGCTGCTGGCCAAAGTGGGGGCCCACGCCAACGCCGAGCACGCTGACGCCGGCGCCCCGCCCAACTGTGACGTGGTCGACGGCGCCATCATCAAGACGAGCGAGGCGAGCTGACCGGCATCCAGTCCGGGCGACCGGCCTCGTAGCCGGCGATGGCGCCGGCGTGGCGCAGAGTCAGGTCGACGTCGTCAAGGCCCTCGAGCAGGCGGTGGCGGGTGAAGTCGTCCAGGGGGAAGCCCACCTCGATGCCGGCCGCCGGGGCCGACAGCGTCCGGGCGTCGACGTCGACGGTGACCACCAGGGCTGGGTCGGCTTCCACCGCCCGGAGCAGGGCGGCGCCCACCGCCTCGTCGACCTGCACCGGCACCAGGCCCACCTTGGTGCAGTTGGAGCGGAAGATGTCGCCGAAGCGCGGCGAGACGACCGCCTCGAAGCCGTAGTCCTCCAACGCCCACACGGCGTGCTCCCGGGACGAGCCGGTGCCGAAGTTGGGGCCGGCCACGAGGATGCGAGCGCCGCGGTGCTGGGGCGCGTTGAGCACGAAGCCGGGGTCGTCGCGCCAGGCGGCGAACAGCCCGGCACCGAAGCCGGTGCGCTCCACCCGCTTGAGCCACTCGGCGGGGATGATCTGGTCGGTGTCGACGTCGCTGCGGTCCAGCGGCAGGGCAGTGCCCGAGACGAGGCGGCGGGGCTCCATCAGGCCACCGAGTCCAGCTCGGCAGGCGAGGCGAAGTGGCCGGCCACGGCGGTGGCGGCGGCGACGGCGGGCGACACCAGGTGGGTGCGCCCTCCCTTACCCTGACGGCCCTCGAAGTTGCGGTTGCTGGTGGAGGCGCAGCGTTCGCCGGCGGCCAGCTTGTCGGGGTTCATGGCCAGGCACATGGAGCACCCCGCCCCCCGCCACTCGAACCCCGCGGCCGTGAACACCCGGTCGAGGCCTTCGGCCTCGGCCTGTTCCTTGACCCGGAATGACCCGGGCACCGCCAGCGCCCGCATCCCCGGGGCGACCCGGCGCCCCTCCAGCACGGCGGCGGCGGCCCGGAGGTCCTCGATTCGGCTGTTGGTGCACGAGCCCAGGAAGACGGTGTCCACGGGGATGGCGCGCACCGGGGTGCCGGCGGCCAGGCCCATGTAGGCCAACGCCCGCTGCGCCGCCTCCCGCTCGCCGACGTCGAGGAAGGAGTCGGGGTCGGGGACGGTGGCGTCGATGGGCACCACCTGGGCCGGGTTGGTCCCCCAGGAGACGTGGGGGGCCAAGGCGGTGGCGTCGAGGAAGACCTCCTTGTCGAAGTCGGCACCCTCGCCGGTGGGGAGGGTGCGCCAGGCGTCCAGCGCCTGCTCCCAGGCCACACCGGTGGGGGCGTGGGGGCGGCCCTCGAGGTAGGCGAAGGTGGTGTCGTCAGGCGCCACCATCCCCGCCCGGGCGCCGGCCTCGATCGACATGTTGCACACCGTCATCCGCCCCTCCATCGACAGTGCGCGCACGGCCGATCCCCGGTACTCCAGGACCGAGCCCGCGCCCCCGCCGGTGCCGATGCGGGCGATGACGGCGAGGACCAGGTCCTTGGCGGTTACCCCGGCAGGCAGGTCGCCCTCCACGGTGATGGCCATGGTGCCGGGCCGGACCTGGGGCAGCGTCTGGGTGGCGAGGACGTGTTCGATCTCGGTGGTGCCGATGCCGAAGGCCAGGGCACCGAAGGCGCCGTGGGTGGAGGTGTGACTGTCGCCGCAGACGATGGTCATGCCCGGCTGGGTCAGGCCCTGCTCGGGGCCGATGATGTGGACGATGCCCTGGCCGGGGTCGCCCATGGCGTGGAGGGGGATGGCGAACTCGGCGCAGTTGCGGGCCAGCGTCGACATCTGGGTGGCGGAGACGGGATCGGCCACCGGCTGGCCGATGGTGCCGATCGGGACCGACGTGGTGGGCACGTTGTGGTCCATGGTGGCCATGGTGAGCTCTGGCCGGCTTACCGTCCGGCCGGCCAGGCGCAGGGCTTCGAAGGCCTGGGGCGAGGTCACCTCGTGGATCAGGTGGAGGTCGACGTAGAGCAGGTCGGGTTCGCCTGGCGTCGAGCGCACCACGTGGGTGTCCCACACCTTGTCGCTCATGGTCCTGGTGGTCGGGTTGTTCATGGCCGTCTCACAATCTGAGATGCTAGTCTTGCGTTGTGGACACCACTGTAAGCGGCGTGGGCGTGGTTGACAAGGCCGCCACGATGCTGGCAGCGCTGGAGGAGGCCGGGCCCCTGGCCCTGGGCGGCTTGGTGGTGGCCACCGGCCTGTCCCGCCCGACGGCGCATCGCCTCGCCGTCGCCCTGGAGGCCCACGGACTGGTGCGCCGTGACGGCGACGGCCGCTTCGCCCTGGGCCTTCGCCTGGTGGGACTGGGCCGGGCCGCCAGCGACGGCCTCCCCCTGGTGGAGGCGGCACGCACCGCCCTGGAGGCGCTCCGGGACGAGACCGGTGAGAGCGCGCAGCTCTACGTGCGGGAGGGGGGCGAGCGGGTGTGCGTTGCCTCGTTGGAGTCGCTCCATGGCCTGCGCACCATCGTGCGGGTGGGCGCCGTCCTGCCCCTCGACCGAGGGTCGGCGGGAAAGGTGCTGCGGGCCGACCCGGCGACCCTGATCCGGGGCTGGGCCGAGAGCGTGGGGGAGCGAGAGGCGGGGGTGGCCTCGGTCAGCGCCCCCGTGCTCGACGGCGCCGGGGCGGTGCGGGCCGCCGTCGGCGTGTCGGGGCCGATCGGGCGCACCACCAGGTCACCGGGCCGCCGCTACGGCGCCGCCGTGGCCCGGGCCGCCCGTTCGGTGGAGGCGGCGGCAGGCTGCCGGTCCACGTAGGCCACGGCCTCGATCTCCACCACCATGTCGGGATCGATGAGTCGGCAGACCTCCACCATGGTGCTCACCGGTGGATCGCCGGAGAAGTATTCGGCGTGGGCCCGGCCGACATCCTCCCAGCGGGCGATGTCGGTGACGAAGAGGCGGGTCTGGACCACGTCGGCCAGTGTGGCTCCAGCCACGCCCAGGGCAGCCTCGACGTTGTTCAGGGCCTGGACGGTCTGGGCGTATGCGTCACCCGGACCCACGACCCGGCCGTCGACTGTGGCGGTGGTGCCGGCCACGAACACCAAGGGCCCGGCCCGGACCGCCCGGCTGTAGCCGACGGCCGCCTCCCAGGTCGTGCCCGAGCCGTAGCGGCGGGTCAAGGACTCTTCTCCGGTGCGCGGGCGTCGCCCAGCGACGTTGAGGAACCGGAGAACGAGGTTGGGGCCGGCGGCTCTCCCGCCGTCACGACCGAGCCACCCCGGGTGGAGTGGGCCACGGCGCCGACCCGTAGCCGCGTAGCCCGGGCGGCCACCGAGCGGCAGGCCTCCACCAGCACCGGGACGAAGCGCTCGGGCTGGGTGACGCAGGCATCGTGGGGGCCGTCGACCTCGTGGACGCTGGCCCCGGGGATGGCCTGGGCCAGCGCCAGCTGGCGGCGAGGCAGCACCTGGCGATCGGCCATGGTCGCCACCACCGCGGTGGGGACGTCGATCTCGCCGGCCCAGGGGCGGGAGTCGAAGCGCCCGAGCTCCCAGCCCGCCTCCAGCACGGCGGTCCAGTCATTGCGGTGAAGCTCGTCGAGGATCCACTCCGCGTCGGGGCCGTCGATCCCTCGCCGACCGATGACCCGCCGGGCCAGGCGGCGGCGCAGGGGGCCGGGAGTAGCCCGGGAGGCCAGGGCCAGGCCCCCGAGGGCGGCGAAGTACCGCCGCTCCACCGTGCTCTCGGCGAAGTTCCGGCTGGTGGAGCACAGCACCAGACCGGCCACCAGGTGGCGGTGGCGGCGCCACAGGAGCTGGGCGACGACCCCGCCCATGGAGTAGCCGACGACGATCACCGGTCCGACGACCGGGGGGTCGACCGCCGCCACCAGGGCAGCGACGTCGTCGGCGCAGTCGCCCAGCCG
The DNA here is from genome assembly GCA_051005375.1 of Acidimicrobiales bacterium. GTDB lineage: Bacteria > Actinomycetota > Acidimicrobiia > Acidimicrobiales > CADCSY01 > JADDRA01. The sequence goes on along the minus strand of JBPCJK010000114.1, from coordinate 513 downwards.
GAAGCGCCGGCCGGTGCGGATGCCCCGCCCGTGACCCCGGTGGTCGATGGAGAGCACCCGGAAGTGGTGGCTCAGCGGTTCGAAGCAGGCGAACCAGGTCAGGTCCGAGCCCGCCGTCCACCCGTGGAGGAGCACGACCGTGGGGGCGCCGGGCGGACCGGACTGCTCTCGCACGAAGGTCTGCCCCCGACCGGCCAACTCGAGGTGGCGCCCCGGGGGCAGGGGCGGCCCCTCGCTCATGGGCGTCCGTTCATGCCTGCGGGCTCATCCCTGGGGGCTCATCCCGCGGGCTCGCGCATCCCCGTCCGACCTACCCCTGGTCGATGGAGACGATCTCCACGCCGAGCTGGTTGCCGTTGATCTCGTAGGACCGACGCTCGCCGGGAGAGGCGCCCACCACCGCCCGGCCGAGGGGAGAGCCCGGCGACAGGACCTCGAGGTCGTCGTGGCGCTCCTCGATGGAGCCGACCAGGAAGCGCTCGGTGCCGTCGTCACCCTCGAAGCGCAGGGTGA
>JBPCJK010000113.1:0-13213 GCA_051005375.1 Acidimicrobiales bacterium | reverse complement strand
GATCTCGGTCCCCTTGGGCTGTCGCGGGTGTGGAACTGGATGTCGAAGCGCTGGTTGACCCCGGCCTGCAGACGAACGTTTATCCCTCGATAGCCGGGCCCGGCACCGGTTTCGCACCTCAACGACGGTGACATGCTGGCGCTGCAGCCCGGCAAGGAGTGCGTCGAGCACCGTTATCACTGATCGGAGTCGACGACGACGGTGAAATGGAGGACGTCGTAGATCCGCTCCGCTGCCCCCCCAAGTCGAGGTCAGGGCCACGACCTGGAACTGGCGTTCGGGGCACTCGCAGCTTGTCGATCAGCGTCCGAACGGTACTGGCCGCTTCTTTCGGATTTCAACCGATCCGGTAGAAGTTTCGGTAGAAGTCGGCGACGGCGCTGCCGGGAGGTCCGACCTCGGGCGGTGCTCTGCGAAGGTCCATGCCCATGAGCGACGACCTCGATGTCCTTGCGCGCCACCTCGTCGCGATGGACGAGATCGACGACGGCATCCTGACGGACTTCCTCCAGCTGGCCAAACAGGCGCGTCCGACGGGCATGGTCAGGATCGAACTTCCAAGAGTGGGTGTGGGCGGCGGCGAACTCGGCATCAGCCAACTCTCAAGCGTGGTTCCCGCATCACGCGGAAGCCCGACAACGAGGTGACTCCGGGGTCAGGTCCGTGTGAGTGCCGCGGTCCCGTCGAGCCGGGCCAGCTTGTGCGGGTTACGGATGACGTAGATGCGGGTGATCCGACCGTTCTCGACGGACAGGCTCACCGCGGTGTTGACCTCACCGCCGATGTCGACCCGGATGGCGGGTGACCCGTTGAGCCAGACGGCCTTCGCCTCGAAGTCCGCGAGGCGGGCGACGCCGGCAATCAGGAAGCCGGCCACCCGTTCCGCACCCTCGATCGGACGACGAGCAGCGGGGGCCAAGCCGCCTCCGTCGGAGACGACGACGACGTCGGGCGCCAGGAGATCAAGTAGGCCGTGCAGGTCGCCGTGTCGGGTGGCGACGAGGAACCGGTCCACGGCCTCCTGCTGTTCGGTCGTGCTGACCGGCATCCGCGGGCGCCGAGCAGCGACGTGGTCGCGAGCCCGGTGGGCGATCTGGCGGACGGCGGCGGGTGACTTGCCGACCGCTTCCGCGATCTCGTCGTAGGGGGTCTCGAACACCTCGCGCAGCACGAACACGGCGCGCTCGGCCGGACCGAGGGTCTCGAGCACGGTGAGCATCGCGATCGACACGCTCTCGGCGAGCTCGGCGTCGTCGGCGACGTCGGGGCTCGTCATCAGCGGCTCCGGCAGCCATTCGCCGACGTAGTCCTCCCGCCGTCGCGCCAGCGACCGCAGCCGGTTCAGCGCCTGGCGGGTGACCGCGCGGACCAGGTAGGCGCGTGGGTCGCGCACCACCGCGTGGTCTACGTTCGCCCACCGCAGCCACGTCTCCTGGACGACGTCCTCGGCGTCGGAGGCGGAGCCGAGCATCTCGTAGGCGACGGTGAACAGCAGGCTGCGGTGGCCCGCGAACGGATCCTCGCTCATACCGAGGTCGCGTACCCGGCCGAGGGTTGTGCCAGCGGCAGCTTGCACGCCTTGGAGAACCCTTGGGACTCGATCCCCATCGCGGTGTTGCCCCTCGCGGTCAGGTTTGCGAACCCGACCACTGCCGTGAGCTCCACCAGGGCCGGCGCGCCGAGCCGCTCGAGCAGCCGGGCCGACAGCTCGTCGGTGACCCGCGGAGGTGTCTCGGTCATCGCCTCGGCGTACTCCATCACCTCGCGCTCGAGCGGCGTGAACACCTTCGACTCACGCCAACGGGGCACCTCGCTGGCCTTCACCTCGTCGAGTCCCTCGTTGTGGGCCTGGAAGTAGCCGAAGTCGAGGCAGAACGAGCACCCGATCTGCGCGGCGACCGCCATGTGGGCGAACGACTTCAGGTTGGCGTCGAGCTGGTCCCACTTCTGGACCTTACGGCCGAGCCCCGTGAGGCTCATGAGCACTGGTCGGTTCTGCCACATCATCGCGGCCCCCTCGGGCACCTCACCGAGCATCTTCCGGCTGAATCGCTTCAAGAGGTAACCGTACGGGCCGGTGATCTCCGCCTTGGGAATCCGTGTCGTGCTGGACATGTGTCCTCCTCGTGTCGATGTCATCGACATCAAGACACCGCCCGCACCCGGGATGTGACAGACACTGGGAGGACGAGGGGATCTGGCAGCTCGGGCCGGCGCCTGAGGGAGCTCGCTCAGTGTTTGACGTACCGGTCCGTCAGCTTCGGTGGCGCACATGTCAACCAACCGTCGACGATCGCTTCGCGCAGCGCCCGTTTGCCCACCTTTGTGAGTTGGATCAGGACCGCCGGGTAGCCGCTGAAGTGGGGAATCGTGAAGAAGGCCTCGGGTTGGGCGGCGAGGACGGCTTCTTTCTCACCGAGGTCCTCGACACGGACCGCGAGAATCGGTCCACCTGGCGGCGTCGCATCACCGAACCGCTTGATGTCCGCCTTGCTGAACGGTCGTTCCCACGCGAATCCCTTACCCGCGACGGACCAGGTCCGGTTGCCGTGGCGTTCGCCTTCGGTGACATCGGACAACGACAAGGCAATCCGTGCGGCGTCGGCGATGGTCACCATGATCCGGGAACGATACCGTCCCTGCCCGGCTGTGCCAGCGTCGACGAGGCGCTCGGCGTGTCGTCGGTCGGCAATGTCCTGGTGGGGAGCCCGGTGATCAGCCGTCGTCACTGCGACTCGCCGCCACGGCCGCGTTGTCGCAAAGGTCGCGTGAAGAGACTATGCCCTTGCTGTCGCCACTACGCGGGTTGAGCAGAGGACTCTGCATTATAGAGTAGTCTGTACGCAATGTCTGAGGAGGCTGAGGCATGGAAGTGACCACCGCCCGAGACCTTATCGACGAGCTGGACGACGTGCGGCGACAAGCCCGACGCGACCGGCGGGTCACGTCGGTGCCGCTGCTGACCTTCGGTGTGTTGACCCTACTCAACGCCGTGACGTTCGTCCGGGAGCCGAACCGAGGCCTCTACTGGCTGCTGGCTGGTCCTGCCGGCTTCGGTCTGATTGCCTGGTACTACCGGCGCCACGAGGTGTCGGTGGGCGTGGGAAGTGCGGCGGGCACGTACGGAAGGTGGGCGCTCGGCCTGTTGGCCGCCCTGGTCCTGCTCCCCGTCCTCATCCTCTTCGGCGCCCCGTTCGGCCTCATCGCTCTCGGCCTGCTGATCATCGCCATCCGCCAGCGCAACCGCTACCTCGGCGCGTGGGCAGTCGTCTATGGCGTGCTCGGGGTGCTCGAAGGGTTCTCCTTCTTGACCAACCGCGTCTACGACCTGGCCGGGTTCCTCGGGTACCGCTCCGGCACCAGCAGTTACTTCTCCTGGGCCCCGTCGCTCGTCACCGGCCTTCTGGGGCTCATGCTGGTCGGCGCCGGGCTGGTGGCGCTGCGCCACGAGGTCGGCAGGGAGAAGTCGACCTCGTGAGCGTGGCGTCATCAGGGTCCCGGCGCCAGGGACAAGAACCGGTCCATCCCGCCACCGCGCTTCATGAGGTCGTCCACCAACGTTCTCGGCTCGGCATTCTGGCCGTCCTCGCCGAATGCGGGCGAGCCGACTTCCCCTACCTCAAGTCCATCCTCCACCTCACCGACGGGAACCTCGGTCGGCACCTTGAGATCCTGGCCGCTGACGGCCTCATCACCATCACCAAGGGGTACGAGGGCCGGCGGCCCCGGACGTGGGCCGAGATCACCAAGGCGGGACAGTCCGCTTTGGCGGCGCAGGTGGCGGCGATGCGGGAGTTGGTGGAGCGCTTCGACCAATCGACCGCGCGTCGCGGGCAGGCTCGTCCTCTCAGGGCAGCCAGGCTGGGCTTGGCCGTGCCCGGGCGACCGACGTCCTGACCGCCGTCCACGGGCGCGAAAGGCTCAACCGAGTCCCCGCCGTCAGGGCGACCTCAGACGGGCCAGGTCGGCCGGTGTCCAGAACCCGGGTTGGGGGTTGTCCTGGAACCCGCCCATGGCGTAGCGCCCCAACCGTTCCGTCCCTGGTCGGACAGCACCTCGATGGCGTCGAAGAAGGCACCCGCTCCGGCAGCCCGCAAGGCTGTGTCTCCCTCACTCGGGTGGCGAGGGAGGTTGGTGGTGAGCAACACCAGCGGAACCTCGGGGAACCGGCCCTTGACCGCGCTGGCCCGACCGAGCGACATCCAAACCGCATCGGTGCGGAGCATCCCTCCCCGGTGGCTGACGAAAGCACCGGCCAGGTCGAAGAACCATGTGGCGCCGTGCTCGTCGGTGGCCAGGAAGGTGACGGCCACGCCCGTCCTCGAAACCCTCCAGCCTCGCTGCTCGATGGTGAACACGGCATCAGTGAGGACCTGCGCCGCCACCTGGTGGGCCGCCTTTCCCACGCGCCGGGCCCGATCCGGGAAGTCCTCGAGCTCCGACTCCGCCGGCGGCGTGCCCTCCTGGCGGTGCGCCTCCAGCGCCAGACGTGGCCACGCCGGGGTCAGCACCTCTGCCACCCGTCGACGGGCGATCTCCACGTAACTCTCGTCCAGGTCGTAGCCGACGTACCGACGCCCGAGGCGGGCGGCAGCCACCAGGGCCGAACCGCTGCCCATGAACGGATCGAGCACCAGATCGTCCTTGAAGGTGTCAAGGCGGATGAGCTGCTCGGGCAACTCGACGGGGAAGGGTGCGGGATGGCCCACCCGCCGGGCGCTCTCGGGGGGGATCGATCAGATGTCGAGGGTCAAGGCCATGAAGTTTTCGGTCATCACCGTGCTCTCGCTGGGCAGGCCTTCGGCGGCCCGTTGCCGGACCGAAAGAGCCCGATCGAAGCGACCCTTGCTGGCCACGACCACCCGCGCTTTCGGCCGAGGTTGGCCACGTTGACGGCGATGCGCCCGCCGGGCTCCAGCTTCCTGGCGCACTCGGCGAAGACGTCGGTGAGCACCTCGAGGTACGACGAGGGGACCCCCTCGCGTGCCAACTCCTCCTCGTACTGCTTGCCGGCGAAGTAGGGAGGGGAAGTGACCACCAGGGCGACCGACCCGTCCTCCACCGCGCCCAAGCGCCGGGCATCACCATGGACGAACGGCTCGGCCACCGGACGGGGGCGAGGACGGTCTCGTCCTCTGAGAGCTGCGGCGCCTTGAAGCGGTCGTAGAACGCGGTGGCGTCGTGGCTCTCCCGGGCGTCGACGCCGAAGTTCGACGTCGGACGTCCTCCGTCGCTCGCTCACCTCACGAGCATGTCAGACACCTCATCGCCGAACCTCTGGTTCGGCGGTGAAGGCGCGGTCGGGGGGGATGACGCCCATCCTGCCCGCCTGGAAGTCCTCGAAGGCAGCCAGGATCTCCTGTCGGGTGTTCATGACGAAGGGCCCGGCCCACGCCATTGGCTCGCGGATGGGCAGACCACCGAGGACGAGCACCTCGAGGGTGGGTGAGCGAGCTTCCTGGCCCTTGGATGCGGCCACCGTCAGCGCGTCTCCGTCTCCGAGCACGGCCAGTTGCCCGGAGGCGAAGGGGTGGCCGTCGGGGCCGACGGTCCCCTGGCCCGACAGGGCGTAGACCAGGGCGTTGTAGTGGCGGGGCCAGGCCAGGCTGAAGCGGGCTTCGGGGCTGATGCTGGCGTGGAGCATGGTGATGGGCGTCTGGGTGGTGCCCGGGCCGGCGTGGCCGGCGACCTCACCGGCGATGACCCGAGCGAGGACGCCACCGTCGGGTGACGAGAGGGGGGCGACGTCCCGGGCGGCGAGATCCTGGTAGCGGGGCTGGGCCCACTTCAGTCGACGGGGGAGGTTCACCCACAGCTGCACCCCGTGGAAGAGGCCGCCACTGGCCACGACCGCCTCGGGAGGGGTCTCGATGTGCAGGATCCCCGCACCCGCCGTCATCCACTGGGTGGCGCCGTCGGTGATGAGCCCGCCGCCCCCGGTCGAGTCCTGGTGCTGGAGGGCGCCGTTCATCATGTAGGTGACGGTCTCGAAGCCGCGATGCGGGTGCCAGGCCGTCCCCTTGGGCTCTCCTGGGGCGTACTCGATCTCGCCGATCTGGTCCATGTGCACGAAGGGGTCGAGACGGGTGGGATCGACGCCGGCGAAGGCTCGGCGAACGGGGAAGCCCTCACCCTCGAAGCCCCTCGGTGCGGTGCTGACGGCGACCACCGGGCGTTGGGTCACCGCGTCCAGGTCGGGCTCGGGGATCCGGGGAAGGGTGAGAAGGTTGTCGACGGTCACGGCGGGCATACAGCGCCTCCTTGCTCCGGCGTCCTCGTTGGACGCTGTCTGATGGAACACGAGTGACACGTCAACTATTCCGCTCCCCCGCTGGGTTCCCAGAACGCAGGTCAGGCCGGGAGGCCATGGACGGAGGTCAAGGTTGAGGGAGAGGGCCGAACTGGCCCTCGGTCGGCTCCGCTCAACAGAACCATGGCTCGGTGAGACGTGGCCTGCCTTCCAGGGAGCCAGCGGGGATCAGCTCCCGGGGAGGGGACGCGCCGGCCGCCTCTCGTACCGCCCGGCTGACGGCCAGGTACACGCCCCCCGCCGGCTCCCCGGCGGCGATGGCAGCCTCCACCAGGCCGGCCAGCTGGGCCTGGAGCCGGTCCATGGCCGGGTCGGCCGAGGTCCAGGTGTAGCTGAGGCGCTCTGGATCGTAGGCACCGAGGTGGGGAGCCAGGTCGGGGTGGCCGAGCAGCAGGGAACCCTCGGGCAGGAGCAGCCGGATGGTGTAGTGCACCGGGTCGACGTTGCCGATCAGGTCGTTGGCGGCTACGAAGTCGACCAGCCCGACGAGGTCGGCTGGCGTGGTCCAGGGTGTGAACGGGAGGAACGAGGGACGGAGCTCGATGCCCTGGGCCCGAACGACGGCGACGGCCTCGGACGCCTCGGCGGCGGTGTGGCCCTTGTCGAGGCGGGCCAGGATCTCGTCGTTGACGAGCTCCAGGGCGGAGACCACGAACACGCACCCGCTGGCTGCGAGCTCCTCCCAGACATCCCGGTGGCGCAGGATGAGCTCGACCTTGGTGGTGCAGTCGAAGGTCAGATCCGGGAAGCGGCCGTGCATGGCCCGGACCACCCGCAGGGAGTGTTGGGGACCGTTGAGGAAGTCCGGGTCGCCGAAGGTGATGTGACGGGCGCCGGCCTCGGCCAGCTGGGCGATGTCGGCCACCACCGCCTCGACTCCGACGATCCGGATGCGCCCGTCGTAGACGGACGGCAGCGGGCAGTGCTGGCACCGGGAGGTGCACCCGTGGCTGGCCTCCACGCAACCCACCAGTCGCTCTTCACCGTCGATGGCGAGGTGGGCGTAGCGCTCGAGGGGCGGCAACAGCTCTCGGGCAGGCAGGACGAAGTCGCTGCGCCCGAGGCGGATGATGGGGTCGGCGACGGGCGACGAGCCGGGAGGTGCCGGTCGCCGGGCCAGCCCGTCGACCCACTCCAGGAGGGCAGGCTCGTACTCGCCGGCGATGACGCGGTCGGCCATGGCACCGAGCGTCAGGTCTCGGCTCACGGCGGCGTAGAGCCCGTAGAAGCACACCGGGACCTCTGGCCGGTGGCGCCGGACGCTGGCGGCGGCGGCCAGGGCCAGGCGCATGGCGGTGTGCATGGGGACCGAGAACCCCACCGCCCCCGCCCACGACAGCGCCGTCGGGTCCCAGGGCTGCACGGACAGATCCACGCAGCGCACCTCGTGGCCCCGGGCACGCAGGGCACCGGCGGGGGAGGCGACGTGGAGCGGCTGATGGCCGAGCTCGTAGGTGGAGACCAGGAGCACCCGCACCTTCGAGAAGGCTACCTGGGCGGGTCGATGACCACGTCGAGGTGGCCGTGGGCCCGGCGCAGGGCCTCCTCCACCGCATCCGGGGTCGGCGCCCGGGCGAACATGAAGCCCAGGTAGCGGTCACCCTCGGGAAGGGCCCGTACCTGGCGCCCCCGGGTCATGGTGATCTCCACGCCCTCCACGCCCGGCACCGACCGGGCTGCGTCCAGCCCCCGGACCTCGACCAGTTCCCCCGACCGGGGGATCGGGATCATCATGACGCCTGCCGCCGTTGTCTCCCGGGCCAGGTCTTCCAGGTCGAGACCGAGGGCGTGGCGCAAGATGAGCTCCTCCAAGGAGATGCCGGCGCCGAAGCGCAGCGCTCGTGAGCACAGTCCGCCGATGGAGCGGGCCGCCAGCTCGAGCAGGCGCAGCGTGGTGCCCGCCACCCGCACCTCGGCGTGCACCGGGCCCTCGCGCAGGCCGAGTGCGGCGGCGCCGGCCGACACCAACCCGGCCACGGCAGCTTCGGCCTCCGGGGGCAGGCGGCTGGGCGTGACGTAGAGGGTCTCCTCGAAGAACGGGCCGTTTAGGGGGTCGGGCTTGTCGAAGGTGGCCAGCACCGCCAGTCGGCCCCCCTGGAGCAGGCCCTCCACCGCCACCTCGGCGCCGGGGGCGAAGGCCTCGACCAGCAACAGGGCGTCAACGTCCTCACCGGCCTGGCTGAGGATCCTGCGCACTCGCCTCCCGGCGGCGAGGGCGCCGACGGGGTCGTCGGCTCGGATCACCCCCCGGCTGCCCGAGAGCGACACCGGCTTGACCACACAGGGCAGACCGACCTCGACGGCCAGGCGGGCGAGGTCGTCGTCCGGACCGGCCACCCGGAAGTCGGGCTGGGAGACTCCCGCCGTGGCCAGAGCGGCCCGCATCACCGCCTTGTCCCTGGCGGCGGCCACCGCCGCTGGGGGGTTGTGGGCCAGGCCCAGGGCTTCGCCGGCCAGCGCCGCGGCCAGCACCCCCTGCTCGTCGACGGCCACCACGGCGTCGATGGGGAAGCGTCGGGCGAAGTCGACGATGGCCTGTGCCGCCCTCTCCGGTCGATCGAGGGGCACCACCAGCGCTCGGCCGGCCATGGTCGAGGCCATGGCCTGGCGGTGCTCGGACGCCACCACCACCTCGGCGTGGAGTGACGAGGCGGCCCGTAGGAAGTCGGTGGCCCGGTAGGTGCCGGTGGGCAGGAGAAGGAGGACCCGGGACATCCTCCTATCATGGGGGAATGGCCGACACCCACACCGAATCCCGTCCCTCCGAGGAAACGCCTGCGGGCCAGCCCCCGGTGCTCACCGTCACCGACCAGGCTCGCAAGAAGATCGTCGCCCTGCGGCAAGGTGAGCCCAACAGCGACCATCTGGCCCTGTGGCTGGAGGTCACGGGTGTCGCCGGCACCGAGTTCAGCTACGACATGTACTTCGAGGCCCTCGAAAAGGCCGGTGCTGATGATGCCGTCCAAGACGACGACAGCCTTCCCATCGTGATCCCTGCCACCAGCGTCGAGCGTCTGCGAGGGGCGACCCTCGGCGTGAGCCGTGACCTGCTCAACCCGGGCATGACCATCACCAACCCCAACCGCCCGCCCCTGGCGGCCGCCCCGGCCAGCCCCAGCATCTCCTCCCGCCCGCCGGCCGACCTCAGTGGTGACGTCGCCCAGCGAGTCATCCAGGTGATCGAGGCCCAGATCAACCCGAGCATCGCCTCCCACGGTGGGTCAGCCGAGCTGGTGGCGGTTGATGACGGCACCGCCTACCTGCGCCTCTCCGGGGGTTGTCAGGGGTGCGGTATGGCAAGCGTCACCCTGACCCAGGGCATCGAGGTCGCCATCCGCGAGTCGGTACCGGAGATCTTTCGGGTCACCGATGTGACCGACCACGCCAGCGGCGACAACCCCTACTACGAGGCGGCAAAGAAGTAGCTGCCGGGCCCGCCGCTCACCCCACCGAGGTGAGCGACCAGGCGGCGTCGTTGCCGAGCTTGCGCTTGACCCGCTGGAGGGCGTTGTCGACCGACTTCGCGTGCCGACCGAGTTGGGCACCGATCTCCTGGTAGGTCCTGCCCTGAACGAACAGCCGCAGGACCTCGACCTCGAGGCTGGAGAGCAGGGTGGCCACCAGCCGGTTCAGGGCCTGGGTGTCGTCGTCAGCGATGACGTCGTCGGCCGGGTCGTGGGCGGGGTGGTCGCCGAGGAACTGTTCGAGGAGCCATTCCCGGCGCTCCTGGCCCCGGGGGGGGGAGATGGACACGTACTGGTTGAGGGGCTGGTGCTTCCTTCGTCGCGCGGTGCGCACGGCGGTGAGGATCTGGCGGGTGATGCACAGCTCGGCGAAGGTCCGAAACGTTGCTCCCCGGCCGCCGCGGTAGTCCCGCACCGCGCGGTACAGCCCGATCAGCGCCTCTTGGTCGATGTCGTCGGCGTCGCCCCCGGGGATGCGGTAGCCCCTGGCCTTGGATGAGGCGAAGCGCCGGTAGCGCTGGATCAGCGCCTGCTCGGCCGAAGGGTCGCCCCCCTGGGCCAGCGGGACCAGGTCGTCATCGCTGAGGTCGTCGAGTGCGGCGATCCCGGGTCGGGAGGACAATGTGAGCTCCTGGTGGGTGCGACAAGTGAGGTGACCGGTGAGTGAACGCTGTCGGAACGGAGAGTACTTCGAGTTTGGCGACGCCGACGTGACAACCCCATGACGAACACGAGAAGAAAGGACGAAGCGCAAGCGGTGATGAGACCCCGTCAGTGACGGCGCCGGGCCACCTCGAAACAGGCCAGCGCACCGGCACTGGCGACGTTGAGGGACGGGAGCATCCCCCACAGCGGGATCGACGCCACCACGTCGCAACGCTCGCGCACCAGGCGGCCGAGACCCCGTCCCTCGGCGCCGAGGACCAGGGCGACGGGCTGGTCGACCAGTGCGAGGTCGAACAGGCTGGTGTCGCCGGCGCTGTCCAGGCCCACCACCCAGATCCCCTGCTGCTTGGCCATGGTGAGCGCGGCGGGCAGCCCGCCGACCACGGCCATGGCCAGGTGCTCGACGGCGCCGGCCGCCGCCTTGGCCACCGTCGGGGTCACGTGGGCTGCCCGGTGGCGGGGCATGACCACGCCCGAGACCCCGGCGCCCTCGGCCGAGCGCAGCAGGGCGCCCAGGTTCTGGGGATCGGTGATGCCGTCGAGGAAGACCAGGAACGGGGGCGGCGCCTGGTCTTGGGCGGTGTGAGCGACCTGATCTCCTGCCAGCAAGCGGTCGAGGTCGAGCTCGGGCAGGGGGTCGGCGTGGGCCAGCACCCCCTGCGGCGCCTCTGAGCGGGCCTCGGCCCGCAGCGCCGCCGGCCTGACCCGGCGAACCCGCACCCGAGCCTCTCCGGCGAACTCGAGGATGTCACCGAGGACGGGGGTCGCTTCGGCGTCGTCGACCAGCCACAGGTCGCGAACCCGACGTCGGCCCGCCACCAACAGCTCCCTGACGGCCTGGCGTCCCTCCACCTGCTCGCCGCCGAGGGTGCGGGGGCCACCGGAGCGGGAACGGCCCGGCAGCGGCGGCGATGAGGGCTGGCCCCTCTGGGCGGTGGGGCTGGCGCGGCCCGGTGAGCGGTTCCCGCCCGGCTGGCCGCTCCGACCGAGCTGGGTGTCCGTAGAGGATTGGCCGCTCCGACCGGACTGGCCGCTCCGGCGGGGTCCAGCTTCGCCTGGCGATCCTGCGTCTCGTGCTCGTCGTCCGTCTCGGGGCCGTCGTGGGCCTCCGGGGGAGCGGGCGGGACGTCGCTTGCTCACTTGGGCGCTGCCCGGCTGACCAGGGCCACCGTCCAGCAGGCCACGCCTTCGCCCCGACCCAGCGCGCCCAAGCCTTCGGGACGGCGACCCTTGACGTGCACTGGGCCGCCGGCGGCCCGGCTCAGCCCCTCCTCCATCGCCGGGCGCCTCGGGGCCAGGCGGGGAGCGTCGAGCACCACCGCACAGTCGACGTTGGCCGGCTCCCAACCGGCGTTGCGCACCAGTTCGGCGACCCGGGCCAGCAGTACGAGGCCGTCGGCACCGGCCCAGGCGGGGTCACTGTCGGGGAAGTGGGTGCCGAGGTCGTCGAGCCCGGCCGCCCCCAGGAGGGCGTCGGCCACGGCGTGGGCCACCACATCGGCGTCGCTGTGGCCCGCGAGCCCCCGCTCGCCTCCGAACAACACCCCGCCGAGCATCAGGGGACGATCGGGGTCGTCGCTGTAGGGGTGGACGTCGAAGCCCAGCCCGACGTGGCTCCGACTGCCTTGAATGCCAGCCGCTGCACCTAGGTGGGTCTCGGCCGCGGCCAGGTCGGCGACTTCGGTCAGTTTGGTGTTCGACGTCTCTCCGGTCACCACCACCACCCGCCCGCCAGCCGCCTCGATAAGGGCGGCGTCGTCGGTGGCCTCGCCCCTGCTGCGGTGGGCGACTCGCAGATCGGCGGCGACAAAGGCCTGGGGCGTCTGGGCGCCGACCAGGGTGGTCCGATCGAGCGTCTCTTGCACCACCCCGTCACGGTCGATCCGCTTGAGCGTGTCGACGACGGGCACGCCCGGGACAGCGGCCGTAGCTCCGGCCTCCACGGCGGCGACGACGGCGGCGAAGAGGGCGGCAGAGGCGCAGGGGCGTGCGGCGTCGTGGACCACCACCACCTCGGCCCCCTCGGGCACCGCCGCCAGGCCCGCTCTCACCGAGGCCGACCGGGTGGACCCGCCCCCCACCACCACGTCTGCCAGCGGCTCGGGCGCAGCGACATGACCACTTTCGACCACCACCACCACCCCCTCGCTCACCGACCGGGCCCCGGCAACGGCCCAGTCGAGCACCCGCCGCCCGGCCACCACCTCGTACTGCTTGGGCCCCCCGAACCGCGACCCCGTCCCCGCCGCCACCACGACCCCCCAAACCCTCACCAGCAGTTGTCTACTCGGTGGTCGCGGATCCAGCGCGTAAGGGCTGGGTCGCGAAATCCGGGACGGGTGGCGACGAGGGGAGGGGCCCCTGGGGGGCCCGAAAAGGGCCCCCGGGAGGGGGTCCCCCCCTCCACCGGCATTTTTTGTTTTTGGTTTCGTGGCTCTGTTTCCGATGGTTGTTTGTTCGGTGTCTGGGGCGGTTCCCCCCGATGGGAGGGGTCCCGCTCGTCGACAGGACCCGTCCCGGATCGGTCACGACCCAAAGCGGCATGGTGAGGTCTAGTTGTAACGATCGAGGATGCTTGTCTCGGCCAACCTCGACAGGCCATCCTTGATGGCCCGGGCCCTGGTCTCGCCGACCTCCTTGACGTCGTCGAGGTCGTCGATGGTGGCCCGCATGATCTTCTGCAGGCTGCCGAAGCGATCCACGATGCGGTCGACCACCGCTTCGGGGAGCCGGGGCACCTTGGACAAGAGCCGGTAGCCCCGGGGAGAGAGCG
>JBPCJK010000112.1:0-6573 GCA_051005375.1 Acidimicrobiales bacterium | reverse complement strand
ACCTCGGGCAACTCCTCGACCAGGCCGACTACGCCCTCCTGGTGGAGGCGAGCACGCCGGTGGTGGTCGAGCGGGGCCTGTACGGCCTGCGAACCCGAGGGTTCGCCCACACCCTCGGGATCCCCCTGGCCGACGACGCCTCGCGTCTCGATCCCGCCTCGGGCTAGGAGTCCGCTGGGGCCGCGATTCCCGCCGGGCGCCCCTTGGCCGCGAAACTGTCGCCATGACCATCGCTCGACGTGTCCTGTCCGATCCCGTCGCAACGCTCGACGACTACGTGGCCCGCCAGGGCGGAGAGGGCCTGCAGGCGGCGACCGAGGTCGAGCCGGCGGTGCTCATCGCCGAGCTCGAGGCGTCGGGCCTCCGGGGCCGGGGCGGAGCGGGGTTCCCGACCGGGCTCAAGTGGCGGACGATGGTCGAGAACCGCTCGACGACCGAGCCCACCACCGTGGTCGTCAACGGCGCCGAAGGCGAGCCCGGCACGTTCAAGGACCGCTCCATCCTGCGCAAGAACCCCTACCACGTCATGGAGGGAGCCCTCATCGCCGCCCGGGCGGTTGGCGCCAACCAGGTGGTCTTCGGGTTGAAGCGTGCCTTCGTGCCTGAGGTGACCCGCATGCGTGCCGCCATCGCTGAGGCCGAGGCGTCAGGGTGGTCAGGCGACGTCGGTCTCGAGGTCTACGAGGGCCCGCACGAGTACCTCTAAGGCGAGGAGACCGCCCTCCTCGAAGCCATCGACGGCCGCTACCCCTTCCCCCGGCTCGCCCCCCCGTTCCGGCGAGGGGTGCGGCCGGCGGCCGAGCGCCACACCGGAGGCCTCCCTGGACTGGTATCCGCCGCCCAGGTGGAGCTGGCCGGTCCCACCGAGGAGAAGCTGGCGCCACCGGCGCTGGTCGACAACGTGGAGACCCTGGCCAACGTCCCGAGGATCATGGCCAGAGGAGCCTCGTGGTTCCGCACCGTGGGCACAGAGGAGTCACCGGGGACGATCACCTGCACGGTGACCGGTAGCACCCGCCGTCACGGGGTGGACGAGGTCATCATGGGCACGCCGCTGCGGGACGTCATCGAGGGCATTGGTGGGGGAGCCCGGCCAGGCCGGAAGATCAAGGCGGTGATGCCTGGTGTGGCCAACGGCCTGATCCCTGAGGAGCTCCTCGACGCCCCTGTCTGTTACGAGGGCTTGAACGCCATCGGTAGCGGGCTGGGTTCGGCCGGCTTCATCGTGCTCGACGACACCGTCGACCTGACCGCGGTCGCCGCCGGGGTGTCTCGCTTCTTGGGCGTGGAGTCCTGCGGCCAGTGCATGCCCTGCAAGCGCGGCGGGCTCAAGGTCTCCGGCCTCCTCCGCCAGCTCGCCATGTCGGAGGTTGACGAGCGCACCCTGGCCGCCATCGAAGAGGGGGCCTCCACCGTCTCGGACCAGGCCCGCTGCTACCTGGCCCACCAGCACCAGGTGGTGTTGCAGAGCGTCCTCGAGCGCTTCCCCGAGGAGCTGATCGCCCACCTCACCGGAGATGCCGTCGAGGCCGAGCCCTACCTGGTGGCCGAGCTCGTCGACATCGTCGACGGCGTCGCCCAGATCGATGAGCGCTTCCGGGACAAGCAGCCCGACTGGACCTTCGAGGATGACTTCTCGGGCAAGCTGCCGGCCGACACCCTGGGCCAGGGCCGCTACGGCGACTGGACCTTCAAGGCACCGTGAGTCTTCGCCGCCGAGCCTCTGGTTCTGCGGTGATCCTCACCCGTGCCAGTCCAGGAGGACGATGGTGGCGTCGTCACTGAGCTGGCCGGCCCTGTGGGCCAGCACCCGGTCGGAGAGGATGCGGACGGCCTCGGTTGGTGGCTGTGACCTGGTCTCGAAAAGGAGCTCGACCAGCTGTGGATGCCCGAAGGCGCTGCCGCCATCGGGTGCGGCCTCGGTGATCCCGTCGGTGAAGAGCACCAACCGGTCACCTGGATCCAGCGTGATCCGGCCCGGCGCGTGGGCCGGGGAGTCGAACATCCCCAGGGGGTGCTGGGGTTCCACCGTCACCGGCAGGCACTGGCCCTGGCGTAGCACCAGCGGTTGCGGGTGTCCGGCGTTGATGACGGCGGTGGAACCGCTGGGCAGGTCGATGCGCAAGAGGGCGGCGGTCACGAAGTCCTCCTCGCTGAACTGGCTGAGCAGGGCGGCGTTGGCCGCTCCGGCCTGATCGACGAGGCCCTCGCCGCACCGGCGGCTGTTGCGCATGGCGGTGATGGCCAGCGCTCCCAGGAGCGCGGCCCCTAGGCCGTGGCCGCGGGCGTCGGTGATGGCGATGGTGAGGGCGTTCGGATCGACGGCGTAGTCGAAGGTGTCCCCGCCGATGTCGTAGGCCGGTTCCAGGTTCCCGGCGATGGAGAACTCGGCGGCGGCGTAGGACAGCACCGGAAGGAGCTCCCACTGCACCTCGGCGGCCAGGGCAAGGGGACGCCGGCGCCTGATCCGCTCGAAACGATCGGTGTAGCGCTGAGCTCCCATGAGGACGTACCCCAGCACCGTCCCGACCTGTTCCAGGTAGGCCCGGCGACGATCGTCGAGGTCGACCGACAGCTCGACATCGAGGACGCCCAGCCGCTCACCCTGGGCGGTGATCGGCAGGAAGACCCGTCGACCTGCATCATCGGTCCCCAGGCGCTGGTCGCGGTAGGCCATCCCCGCCATGCTGCCGATGATGAACTGGCTGCCCGACGTGGACGTTTCTTCGGCCCCGGGAACCGGTTCAAGAGTACGGCCCTCGTACTCAGCCAGCAGGACGGTGCAGGCCGTGGCCGACACCGAACGGGAGAGCTCGGCGAACAGGACCTCAACCAGCCCGTACGGGGAAGCGCGGTCGAGATCTCCTAGCAGGATGCCGACACTGGGCGGCGGGCTCGTCATGCGCGGGCGGCCCAGCGACCGGCGGCCCAGCGACCGGCGGACCCTGGAGACATGGCCAGTGGTGACATGGTCCATGTCGCCATCGTCCACCAAGCATGTGACGCCGATGGCTCCATGAAGCGGGTCATCGTAGTGTTGTCCATCGGCCACGCCACCTTCCAACTCCGAGATTCCCACACCAAGAGCTGGGCGCTGGCCGGGGCGGTGCCGTCGGCCGCGCTGGTCCTCGTGGGCGGACGCCATGGCCGCCGGGGCGCCATGCGCGGGCTCGGCGCTGCCGCCGTCGCCGTGGTCCTGTCCCGCTCGGTCGTGGCTCTCGCCCTTCGCCGTCTCCGACCCGACCCGGGCGGTCTCCTGGGGCACAGGCGGCGTCCCTCGGGCCCGTCGGCGTCAGCGGCGGCCGCAGCCGTCGCCGCCTTCACCGTCGGTACAGCCCTCGAGCTGCCCGTTGTCGCTGTCCCCGCTGCGGCTTTGGCGGCGGCCCTCGGGATCCACAGGGTGGTCGACGGGACGGACCCCCCGCTGGCATTGGTCGCTGGGGGCGCCCTCGGCGCCACCGTGGCTATCGGCAGCCGGAGGCTGTGGCCGGTCGCTCCTCGGGACGGGGCCGATCTGGCGCCGGCCCGGTCCGTGCAGGGCCGTCAGCCCTCGCCGTCGGGCGAGGGCCTGGCCGTGGTGGTCAACCCCGGCGCCGGATCCGCCCTCGACGTCGACCCGGTCAAGGAACTTCGCCGCGCCCTGCCTGAGGCCGACGTCATCGAGCTTGACGAGGGCGACGACCTGGTCGAGGCGCTCACCCGGGCCGGCCAGGGGGCCCGAGCCCTCGGAGTGGTGGGCGGTGACGGCTCGATCAACGCCGCTGCCGGGGTGGCCCACGATGCCGACCTGCCCCTCTTCGTCGTGCCCGGGGGCACGCTCAACCACTTCGCTCGCGACCTCGGCCTCGACTCGGTGGACGACGCGGTGGACGCGGTGGGCGACGGTTCTCTCATCGCCGTCGACCTGGCCTGCATCGACGGGACGCCCTTCCTCAACACCGCCAGCTTCGGCAGCTACGCCGAGCTCGTCGACGCCCGCGAGAAGCTCGAGGGCCGCATCGGCAAGTGGCCGGCGATGGTCGTCGCTCTCGTCCGGGTGCTCCGCGGGTCCGAGCCCATCGACGTGGAGATCGATGGCGAGCGGCGGCGGCTGTGGATGATCTTCATCGGGAACTGCGGCTACGACCCTCCCGGTTTCGCCCCCAGCTGGCGCAAGCGCTTGGACGACGGCCAGCTCGACGTCCGCCTGGTCGACGGGAGCGACCCCGGTTCCCGTGCTCGACTGGTGCTGGCCCTGCTCACAGGGCGCCTCGCCACCTGCCGGGCCTACGAGGAGCGCCTGGTGCGGGAGCTGAAGGTGCTCAGCCGCGGTGGGCCCATGCGGTTGGCCCGAGACGGGGAGACCTTCGACGGGTCGGCCGAGTTCAGCGTCTGCAAGAAGGACCGGCCACTCCTGGTCTTCGCTCCCCACACCGACTGAACCAGTGGCGCCACGGCCGGGTCGGGGTGACTCCGCCTGCTGGAAAGCTTCCGCTACGGTGGCAGCGGTGCTGGCAACCGGCGCCACCCCCAAGCGCACCGGAGGCACGATCATGGGACTTGACGACAAGATCTCCAACAAGGGTGACGACTTCAAGGGCAAGGCCAAGGAGGCCGGCGGCAAGGCCACCGACGACGAGGGTCTCGAGGCCGAGGGCAGGGCCGACCAGAAGAAGGCGGCGCTCAAGGATGTCGGCGAGAAGGTCAAGGACGTGTTCAAGAAGTAGCTGGCGCAACCATCGGGAGGATGACCGAAGCGGGGCTGGTCATCCGAGCGCCCGGGCGATGGTGTGGAGGGCGAGGCCGGCGACGCCGCCCACCACGGTGCCGTTGAGGCGGATGTACTGGAGGTCGGGACCGAGCAGGAGCTCCAGGCGATGCGAGGTCTGTTCGCCGTCCCAGCGGGAGATGGTCCCGCTCACCAGGTCGGCGATCTCCCCGGAGAAGTGCTCGGCCACGTAGCGGGCCGCGGACTCGACGCCGTCTTGGACCTTGGCCGCCACCAGCTCGTCGCTGCCCAGGCGCTCGCTGGCGGTGGTCAGGGCCTTCTCCAGGCGGACCCGCAGCTCCGAGCCCGGGTCAGCGGCCTGGGTGCGGAGCTGGGCCTTGGCGTCCCGCCACAACGTCGCCGCCCATCGGCGCAGCTGGGGCTGGGAGACGAGGTCGGCCTTGAGCCGCTCCCCCCGCTCCCACAGCGAGGCCGAGGTCTCCAGGTCGACGGCCAGCTGGGTCAGCCCCGCCTCGATGTGGCGACGCAGGTCATGGTCGGGGTCGCCCACCATGTCGGTGAGCGCCCTGCGGGCACCGTCAACGAGCCGGTCGAAGAGCCGCTCCTCGATGGCGCCAGGAAGCCACCACCGTGACCGTCCCGAGAACTGCCGCCGGAGCTCCTCTCGGTGCTCGCCGAGGTAGGTGGCCAGACCGCGGGCACCGGCGTCGAACAGGTCGTGGTGGCGGCCGTCGGTGGTGAGGAAACGCAGGGCCCGCCCGGCCAGGGGAGCGAGGGGCATCGCCTCCAGGCGGGTCCTGACCACGTCCTCCACCATGGTGTGGATGTCGTCGTCGTGGGCCAGGTCGGCCAAGGCCACGGCGGTCTCCGCCAGGTGGGCGGCCGCTCGCTTACTGTGGGCGGGATCGGCGAGCCAGTCGGCCACCCGGGGAACGACGGCGGCGGCCCGGACCCGCTCGACGACCACCTCGGGGGTGAGGAAGCTCTCCTGGATGAACTCCCCCAGGGTGACGCCGAACTGCTCCTTGCGCTCCACGACGATGGCGGTGTGGGGGATGGGCAGGCCCAGCGGGCGGCGGAACAAGGCGGTCACCGCGAACCAGTCGGCCAGGCCGCCGACCAGCGCCGCCTCGGCCGTGGCCTGGACGTAGCCCGCCCATGACTGGTCACTTCCCCAGACGGTGACCACCAGGAACACCACGGCCACGGTCACCAGCGCCGCCGTCGCCCGGCGCTTGGCCACGACGAGTTGGCGTCTGCGGACCTGCTCCGCCAAGGGGATGGCGGCCTGGGCTAGGTTCTCGGTGGGCGGCGAAGGGTTCACCGGCTAGAAGGGACGCGTAACATCCATGGGCAGTCCGTACAACCTCATTTGGCTGATCGTTGGCATTCTCCTCATCGTGGTGCTCCTGAAGGTCCTGGGAGTGGTGTAGCGGGTCGGCGATGATCATGCCCGGCCCCGGACCGGATGCGCTGGGGCGGGGCGTGGTGATCGCCGATGGTGTGACCTCCGCCGGAGAGGTTCCCCCGGCGTGGGCCGATGTCCCCACCCATGAGGTCGACGAGGTGGTGTTGGCCCACCCCGAGCCAACCGTGCGGGCGCTGCACCAGGCCTGGTCCCGTCGCCGACCGGTGGTGGTGCGCTTGGCGGTCGACCCGGCGCGCCTGCGCTCGCCCGCGTCGTGGGTGGTCGAGCCCTGGACCGTGGGGGTGGGGTTCGAGCCTTGGCTCGACCGGTTGCACTTCCTGGTGTGGGCCAACAACTACGACGCCCGGGGGGACGGCCCGCCCGTGTGGTGGTGGGCCCGCAAGGCGCTGCGAGTCGGGGCCCACGCCCTCAGCGGGGAGGCGGTCGGGGAAGGGCC
>JBPCJK010000111.1:0-22664 GCA_051005375.1 Acidimicrobiales bacterium | reverse complement strand
CGAGCGGGCCGCCGCCTTCGCCGTCGACTCCCTGGCCAGCACCCGCCCCATCGAGTACCCGGTGCGCTCCCCCGAGGAGGCCGAGGGGATGTTCGACGTGCTCACCTACGAGAAGGGCGCCTCGGTGCTGCGCATGCTCGAGCAGTACCTGGGCGTCGACGGCTTCCGGGCCGGCATCCGCCGCTACCTGGCCGAGCACCAGTACGCCAATGCCGAGACCGGTGACCTGTGGGACGCCATCGAGGCGGCTACAGGCGAGCCGGTTCGGCGCATCATGGACTCCTGGATCTTCCAGGGCGGCTACCCCTTGGTCGGAGTCGAGACCGCCGCTGGCGGCGTCCGGCTCGACCAGCGACGGTTCGCTTTCGCGGGGGCGGACGACGCCCCTGGCGGCGACTGGCCGGTGCCGGTGCTGGCCTCGGCCGGCGGGGATCAGCCCGTGAGGGTGCTGCTCGACGGTGCCTCAGCCGAGCTCTCCCTCGCCGGCGAGCCCGTGGTGGTCAACGCCGGCGGGCACGGCTTCTACCGGGCGCGCTACTCCCCGGAGCTGCTGGCCTCCCTGCGCCGGTCTCTCGACCGGTTGGCGCCGGTGGAGCGGGCCCTGCTGGTCGACGACACCTGGGCCGCGGTCCTGGCCGGGGACACGCCCGCCTCGGCCTTCCTGGAGCTGGCCGGGGGCTTCTCGGCCGAGACCGACCGTACCGTGTGGGCCACCTTGGCCGGCCCCGTGGGCGCCATCGACCACATCCTCGACGGGCAGGCCCGAGAGCACCTCCGGGCCTGGGTGCGCGACCTCACAGGCTCGGCGCTGGTCCGACTGGGGTGGGAGCCGGACCCGGACGACGACGAGCTCACCCGCCAGCTCCGAGGCATCGTGATCGGCGCCGCCGGCGTGCTCGGTGACGACCACGATGTACAGGCCCGGGCCCGCCTCGTCCACAACGCCTACCTCGACGACCCCACCTCGGTCGACCCCGATGTGGCCTCGGCCGTCCTCGGGGTGACGGCGTCGACGGGAACCAGCGACGACTACGCCACCATGGCGGACCGGGCCCTCGCCTCCTCGTCGCCCCAGGAAGCGCTGCGCTACCTCTATGCCCTGGCCCGGTTCCCTCAGGCCGACCTGGCTGAGCGGACCCTGGCCATGGCCCTGACCGACGAGGTCCGCTCCCAGAACGCCCCTTACCTGGTGCTCCGCCTGCTGGCCAACCGGGAGACCGGCGCTCTGGCCTGGGCCTTCATCGAGGCCCACTGGGACGCCGTCAACCAGCGATTCCCCGACAACTCCATCCCGGTCATGCTCAGCGGGATCACCTCCCTGTCCACGCCCGAGCTGGGCGCCGCCGTGGAGTCCTTCCTTGCCGACCATCCCGTCCACCAGGGCCGGCGCAGCGTCGAGCAACACCGGGAGCGGCGGCGGGTCAACCTGGCCCTGCGCCAACGGGAGGCCGGCCCGGTGGCGAACTGGTTGGCGGACTGGTCACGCTGAGCTCGTCGGGACCCTCGCTGTGGCTCTTCGCCGTCGAGGACACCACCGCCCAGCTCACGTGGGAATCGCTGTCCACCTCGGTGCAGATCACCGTCGGCGATTCCCATGAGGTGGTGGGGCCGAGCGCCGGACCCGGTGCGGTCGTGCTCACCCACCTGCCCGTCGACGCCGCCCTCGACGTTGTTGCCGAGCCCGAGGGAAAGCCGGCACAGAAGGTCGGGTCGTTGCACACCCTGTCCCCGCCGCCGGGGCAGGAGCTGTTCCGCCTCGCCACCGTCAACGACATCCACCTGGGCGACCCCACGTTCGGGAAGTGGCCCACCGTCACCCACCCCCCCGGAGCGTCAGTGCCGCCACCGGAGCGGTGCCTGGCCGCGGCCATGGCCGAGCTGGCGACATGGGGAGCGCAGCTGGTGGTGGCCAAGGGTGACATCACCGACCACGGCCGCAGCGAGGAGTGGGAGACGGCGGCCAAGCTGCTGAGCGCGCCCGGCCTCCCGGTGGAGGCCATCCTCGGCAACCACGACGTGTGCTCCCGTGCCATCGACCCCCGTCCCGCCCTGGCCGCCGCCGGGATCGCCCTGAGCACTGGCGGCCCCCAGGAGCGCGACCTTCCCGGTGTCTGCCTGGTCCTGGCCGACACCACCGTCGATTGCCACAACCGGGGCACCATCGACCCCAGCACCGCCGCCATCGCCCGACTGGTGGGCGAGGCCAGAGGTCCGGCACTGGTGGCCATGCACCACCACCCCCAGCGCCACCGGCTGATGACCCATCCCCCCCAGGGCATCCCCGGAGCCGAGGCCATGCCCTTCCTCGACGCCGTGGCCGAGGCCAACCCGGCCACCCTGGTCGTCACCGGGCACAGCCACCGCCACCGCGCCCACAGCTGGGGCCCGGTCACCGTCGCCGAGGTGGGCTCGCCCCAGGACTTCCCCGGTACCTGGGCCGGCTACGTCGTGCACGAGGGCGGGATCCGCCAGGTCGTGCGCCGGGTGGCCGACCCCGAGGCCATGGCCTGGACCGACTCGACCCGGCGCTGCTTCCTCGGCCTGTGGGGCCACTGGTCTCCCGGTACCCTGGCCCAGCGCTGCTTCAGCCTCACCTGGCCGGAGCGCTGACCTCTCGAACCCCTGCCCCGGAGGACACCGAGCCAGGGCCGCAGCATTAACCTGACACCGCCGGACCGTTCCAGTCGCCCGCGCCAGTTTCCCAAGCCGGCCAACGGGTAGGTCCCCGGTTGAGAAGGTGCCGCGCCAGGAGTACCAGCTTCTCCGTCCCACCCGCCAGATCGGAGCTCAGCTCCTCGCGCCAACGACGGAGAGAGCCGTGACGGTCCCAGTTCAGACGCCTTCCCCTGATGCCTCCGCCCGCTTGGCCACCCCAGTCCCCTTGGTCGCGACCGGCCTGGAGGTGACGCGTCTCGGCCTTGGCGCGTGGCCGGTGGTCACCGGCGCCATCGTCGGGGCCCGCAGACCTAGCCAGGTCGATGGCTGGATCGGCGCCGCCGAGGTGGACCTGGATGATGACGACGTCAACGAGATCAGCGCCGCCCTCGCCGAGATCGGCTCCGGACAGGGACCCCGACGGCCCGAGGGCACCGGTTCGTGAGCGACAGCGGGCACCCGACCATCCCGTTCATCGGAGCATTCGAGTCGACCTACCAACCAGCCCATGACCGGGACGTGGCGGAGACGACGGAGCACGACCTGCGCTGGCGCGACGACCTCGCCTTGATGGCCGCCTGCCATGTGCGTCAACTGCGCTATCCGCTGCGCTGGCACCGCATCGAGCCCGAGGCCGGTCGCTTCGTCTGGGACCACGCCGACGAGGTCCTCTGCTTCATGCACGACCAGGGCCTCTCGCCCATCGTCGATCTGCTCCACCACACCAGCTACCCGCTCTGGCTCGGCGACTTAGCCTCGCCCGTCTTCGAGCCCGCGTTCCTGCGCTTCGTCGAGGCGGTTGCCGAGCGCTACCCGTGGCTGCCCGGCTACACCGTCTGCAACGAGCCGTTCACCACCCTGTTGTTGTGCGGCCAGCAGGGTATCTGGCCGCCGTACTGGCGCGACTTCAGGGGATTCGTCCGGCTGGCCCTCAACGTCTTCCCGGCGGTCACCCGGGCGAGCCGTGCGCTCCACGACCTCCTGCCGGCCGCCGAACACGTTCACGTCGAGACCAGCGAGCGGCATACCTGGTGCAGCGCCGAGGGCGAGGAGTTTGCCCGGATGGCCAACGACCGACGATTCCTGCTCACCGACCTGCTCCTCGGTCGGTCCATCGCCCCTGATCGCCCGTTCGTGCAAGACGTGCTGGGGGCGGGCGGGGAGGACCTTCTCACCGTTGAAGCCGGTCACATCGACGTGCTCGGCCTCGACTACTACGCCCACAACCAGTGGGAATGGAGTGCAGCGGGCGAGGGCACCACCATGGCATCGGCACCGGGGAGCCTCGCCGAGCTGTTCACCGAGTACTGGGAGCGCTACCGGATTCCCTGCATCCTCGGGGAGACCAACATCCGTGGCTTCGCCTCCGATCGGGCCACGTGGCTCAAGTGGACCCTCGAGCAGTGCGAGCTGGCGCGCGACGCCGGGGTCGACCTCCGGGGCTACTGCTGGTTCCCCTTCATCGATTCGGCCGATTGGGGCTCGCTGCTGACCAGGTGCGTCGGCGCCATCGACCCCGTGGGCGTCTTCTGGCTGGACGAGAACCTCGACCGGCGCCCTTCGTCCATGTCGGTGTCGTATGCGCTGGCAGCACTGGGGACACCTGCCAGCAACCTTCCCGCCTACCGCCTGCGCACGCCCGTGGCCCATTCGCTCGAGGGGTGGCTTCCCCACATGTCCCACTGGCACTGGCGTAATCCACCGGTCAACGAGATGTTTTCCCACTCCGCTGAACCCGACGACCTGATTTGAACTATCTCCTAAGGGCAAACTGGCCGAAGGCGACAAGGTGGCGATGGCCGGAAGGTGTCAAGCTGGTCCGGCGTTCCGCAGTCCGTCCCCGGCGATGGCCCTCGCCGGCATGGGGCCGGCCAGGACCTCTCCTCCTGCGGCGCTACGGCGGGCCGACCTGTGGGCTCTCAGGCAGCGCTGGAGGTGGCAGCTCGTTGGAAGACGACAGCGATGCCGAGGGCGTCTTCGAACAATCCCCGCTGTTCTCGAGCGGTGTAGAGCTCGAGCGACGGCTCGGCCCCCGGTGCCACGTGGACCACCATGACAAGGTGACCGGGGTCCTTGGGATCCGGCCGGCACTCCAGCGCCTGCACGACGCCACCGTGGGTCCGGTCGAGCCCGATGGCCACCCGCAGCATTCCGGCCAGCTTGCGGACCATGTCCTGGTCGCCGGAGCGCAGGGCGGCGAACTCGGGGTGCTTGGCCTTGGGTGGGCTCTTGCGGTGGTAGCGGGCGACCTGGGCGATGATCTCGATCTCCCGGTTGGTGAACCCGGTGAGCTGCTCGGCGTTGCGGATCAGGTAGTAGGAGTGCTTGTGGTGGGCTTCGTGGGAGATGGCGAGCCCGACGTTGTGGAGCAGCCCGGCCGCCTCCAGGTACTCCTCGCATCCGGCGTCGAGGCCGTGCACGTCGGCGGTCTGGTCGAACAAGGACGTGGCCAGCTTGGTCACGTGCTCGGCGTGGGGCCGGTCTTCGTCGAAGCGGGCGGCGAGGTGGAGCACGCTCTCGAAGCGCAGATCGCTCAGGTGGTGCAGCGAGCTGGTTCGGGCGTGCTGCTGGAGCACGTCGAGGAGCACTCCCTCTCGCAGGGCGAAGTCCGACACCACCATGGAGCCGATCCCCAGCTCGGCAAACGCCTGCTCCAACAACAGGGCGCCACCCACGATGATGTCCACCCGCTTGTCGTCCAGGCCAGGGATGCGGGCCCTGGCCTTGGCCGTGTCGGCAGCAAGGATGGTCTCGACCACCTCGGCCAGCTCGTCGCCGGAGAGCTCGAGGTTGCTGGTGGTCCGGGGCGCCGTTCCCCGGTTCAGCGCCACCATCTGGGCGATGTTGGCGATGGTGCCCGAGCTGCCGACGGCCACCTCGAAGCCCAGCCTCCGGACGTCGCGGACCACCGGGGCCAGGAAGGACCGGATGTACTGCCGGCACTCCTTCACCTCGGAGGACCGGGTGCGGTCATGGGTGAAGAACCGCTCGGTGAGGCGGATGGCTCCGAGCTTGAGGCTCCTGGCCGACAGCACGTCGCTGCCCTGGCCGACGAGGAACTCGGTGCTTCCCCCGCCGATGTCGATCAACAGGAGACGGCGGTCGTAGGCGGGGACCGCCTGGAGCACGCCCAGGTGGATGAGCCTGGCCTCCTCCGCGCCGGAGATCACCGCCACGTCGACGCCGGCTTCGTCACGGGCGCGGTCGAGGAGCTCGTCGCGATTGGTCGCCTCCCTGACCGCGCTGGTGGCCACGGCCACGATCGCCGCGCCATGGGCCTCGGCGATGCTGCGCATGCGCCGCAGGGCCTCGACGCCCCGGTCGATGGCGTCAGGCGCCAGCTCCGACATGTCGGAGGAACCGCTGCCCAGGCGCACGACCTCCTTCTCCCGCTCGAGGATCTCGAAGCGCTGGTTGCCGGCGGGACGGGCAACGACCAGGTGGATCGAGTTCGTACCCACGTCGATGGCGGCGAGCGCGTCGGCGCCGAGCTCGCGTCTCATCGAGGACCACGGTACCGCCCGGGGCCACCGGGTCCGAAGCCCGATTCCACTGCGTCGAGCAGCCAGGCTAGGCCCGGTCCTCCGACCGGTCTTCGGGCTTCGGGGCCAGGGCCCACGCCGCCGGGAGCAGGGCGCCGGCGACCACCAGCTTCAAGGCGTCGCCGATCAGGAAGGGCAGGAGCCCCTTCTCCAGGGCGGTGGAAGCATCGGCGCCGAGGACGTGGGCCAGCCAGGTCACGCCGAACAGGTAGATCACCGCGGTCCCCGCCAGCATGGCCGGGACCGACGTGAGCAGGGAGCGATCCTGGTGGCGTTCCGCCAGCAACCCGACCAGGCCAGCGGCGACCACGAAGCCCACCAGGTACCCGCCGGTTGCTCCGGAGGCGTAGGTCCACCCGCTGGCACCCCCCTGGTAGAAGGGGAGCCCCACCGCTCCCAGGGCCAGGTACAGGATCTGGCTGGCGCCCCCGGCCCGCCACCCCAGGGTGGCGCCGGCCAGGAGGACGGCGAAGGTCGAGCCGGTCACCGGGACCGGCGTCCACGGCAGCGGGAAGGTGACCTGGGCCGCCAGTGCGGTGAGCAGCGCGAACCCGATGACCAGGGCGGCGGTCCGCACCCTGGTCCGGGGCAGCAGGTCGGCGAGGGTGAGCGGGCCGGGAGCGGCGGTGGCGGTGGTCACGTGACACCCTTTCTCGAATGGGTTCGTGCTGGATCGGAGATTCGTGGACCTTCGACATCGCTCAGCGACACCGAGCGTCCAGGGGATCCTCGCTGATCCGCCCACTTCCGACCAGTGGGGGCAGCGTCCGGTTACCGCCGCGGCGACGAGCCAGGATCAGCTGAGGGCGGCGACCGGTGACGGCAGGGAGACCAGGATGCGGCTGGCGGCGAAGGGACCGATGCCCACGTGGCGCCCCTCGATGCTCAGCGTGACCGTCCCGTCGGGAGAGGCGGCGGTGAGGGTGCCTCCCATGCCCGGCTTCACCAGGTTCTCCTCCAGGAACTCGAGCACGCCGGGGGTGAACTCCAGCTCCTCGGGGATGCGGGTCACCGTGAAGGCGGTGCCGACGGCGAGCTCGGCAAGGGGCACCACCTCGGGCTCGGTGTAGGCCGAGCCAGGGATGGGGTTGCCGTGGGGGCAGGTGGTCGGGGCCCCGAGGATGCGGTTCATGGCCCGCTCCACCTTGTCGTTGAGCACGTGCTCCCAGCGTCCGGCCTCGTGGTGGGCCTCGGCCCAGTTCAGGCCCAGCACGTCGGTGAGGAAGCGCTCGGCCAGGCGGTGGCGGCGCACCACCTGCTCGGCCAGCACCACTCCGGCGTCGGTGAGGTGGATTCCCCCGTCCAGGGTGACCAGGCCCTCAGCCGCCATGCGACGGATCATCTCCGACACCGCCGGGCGGGAGATCTCCAGGCGCTCGGCGATGCGGGCCTGGATCACCTCCATGTCATCCTCTTCCAGCTCGAAGATGGCCTCGCAGTACTCGGCAAAGGCCGTGTGGGCGTCCTGCATGGTGACCAGGCTAGCGACGCCCCGGCGACGGATGAAGGGGTGCTCGGGCCGCCTGCGCCCACCCATCCCTATTCTGGTCCCAGAACCGCGGGGAAAACGTCTCGCTCCTGGGGCCAGAACGCCGCCGCAGCCCTTACTGTCAGCGGCAGTCGAGGGCGGTGCTGAGGACGGCCAGGTTGTCGTCCATGACCGAGACGTAGTCAGCCCCCTCGGCGCGCTGGTCGTCGGTGAGGCCCTCCAGGGGGTTGAGGACGGCGGTGGTGACCCCGGTCTCCTTGGCCAGGGTCTGCGCCACCTTGGGGGAGACCAGGTTCTCGGTGAAGATGGTGGTGATGCCGTCCTTGGCCACCAGGTCGCTGAGCGCAGCCAGGCGTCGGGGATCGGGCTCAGCCTCCGGCGACAGGCCGGCGACCGCTTGCTGGGTCATGCCGTAGCGGTCGGCCAGATAGGCGAAGGCGGCGTGGGAGGTGACCATGGTGCGCTGCTCGCATCCGGCCAGGGCGGTGGCGTAGCGGCCATCCAGGCCCTCCAGCTCCCGCCTGAAGGTGTCGGCGTTGGCCCGGAACATCCCCGCCCGTTCGGGGTCGGCCTGGCTAAGCGCTGCGGCCACGTCCTCGACGATGTCGGCCATGAGGGCCGGGTCCAGCCAGACGTGAGGATCGAAGCCGCCCTCACGCTGGTCGTCCACCTCCCCCTCCTGGGGGACGGGCAAGGTCGCAAGCAACGCCACCGTGCCGTTGGTGCGGCTGGCGGCTACCTCCTCCACCGCCGGCTGGAACTTCCGTCCCATGACCAGCACCACGTCGGCGTCCTGGAGCTGCTCGACCTCTGGGGGCGACAGCTCCAGGTCGTGGGGCTCGGCGCCGGGCGGGGTCAGGTTGGCGACGACCACGCCATCGCCGCCCACCCGCTCGGCGGCCACGGCCAGGGGGTAGAAGCTGGCCACCACAGTGACCCGGTCACCCCGGCTGCCGGCCAGCGGCGCCGTTGCGCTGGTGCCACAGGCCGAGGTCAGGACCAGCGTGGCCATCGCCGCCGCGGTCCACTTGCTCCTCATCGCTGCCTCCGAACCGAGAATGAGAACGACCCTCATTCGTGAGCACCACCGTAGCAACGCCAGCACGGCTGCACACACCACCACGAGTGCACGGGTCCGTGTTCCCTGCTGCTACGGTCGCGCCTCGCGAACCTCCTCCTCGTAGTCAACCCCTCGGCGTCATCGGTGACCGCCCGTGCTCGGGTGGTGATCCGCAAGGCCCTGGCGGCCGACCACCAGGTCGAGATGGCCGAGACCAGCCGGCGAGGCCACGCCATCCGCCTGGCCCAGAGTGCGGCCGCCGCCGGCACCGACGTGGTGGTCGTCCTCGGTGGCGACGGCACTCTCAACGAGGTGGCCAACGGGCTGGCTGGCTCGGAGACAGCGATGGCGGTGCTGCCCGGCGGCTCTACCAACGTGTTCGCCCGCACCCTGGGCCTGCCCAACGACCCCATAGAGGCGACCGCCCTCGTCCTCGAGTCCCTGGAGGGCAACGCCTTTCGCAGGATCGGGCTGGGTTCGGTGAACGGTCGCTACTTCCTGTTCCACACCGGCCTAGGCTTCGACGCCGCAGTGGTGGCCCAGGTCGAGCGCAGGGCCGGCCTCAAGCGCTACGCCGGGCACCCGCTCTACGTCTACGCCACCATGTCCACCTGGTTCCGCCACTACGACCGCAGCCGCCCCCGCTTCGCCGTGCACCTGGCTGGCGGCGCCGTCGTCGACGACGCCTACTTTGCCGTGTGCTCCAACACCGATCCCTACACCTTCGCCGGCAAGCGGGCGCTGCACATCGCTCCCGACGCCACCTTCGACCGGGGCCTGGCCATGTTCAGCCTCCGCTCGCTGTCACTGGGGACGGTGCTGTCGGTGGTGGGCTCGGTCATGGGCTCGGGCATCCGGGCCCGGCGCCACCGGCACTCCGACTACCGCTGCGACTTGAGCGAGCTGCGGGTAAAGGGCTACGGCCCCTTCCCCTACCAGGTCGACGGCGACTACCTCGGGGAGGTCGAGGAGCTGGTCTTCCGCCACCACCCCGAAGCTCTGCGCCTGGTCATGTGAACTAGACCCTTGCGGAGGGGCCAAGCCTGCACTTATTCTTGTCGCCGCTCAGGGATGGCGGGCTGCTCGTGCGGTGCCGAGACTGCCACGGAGAACAGGCACGACAAGGACTTGGAGACGAAGTGGCGCTGACGGCAATCGGATTTGACTCCTGGGCACTCGACGAGTGGCGGGCCCAGGCATCGTGCCGGAGCACCGACCCCGGCCTCTTCTTTCCCATCGGCACTACGGGTCCGGCCGTCTCCCAGATCGAGGCAGCCAAGGCGGTGTGCGAAGCCTGCCCGGTGCAGGCGCCATGCCTCGAGTTCGCCCTGGCCACCAACCAGGACTCCGGCGTCTGGGGGGCGGCATCGGAGGAAGAGCGCCGCATCCTGCGCAAGCAACGGCTGCGCCGGCGTCGCGCCTCTTAGAACCCAGGCGCCTCTACAGGCAGCTCAGGGGCTGAGGGCGGAGGCGGCGCCAGCGGGACGTGCACCTCGATCACCGTCCCCGGTCCTCTCCCGGGCTCGTGGTGGACCGTCGCCCCGACCGGGCTGCGCATGGAGATGGAGCCTTCGATCTGGGTGGAGACCAGGCTGCGCACGATACTGAGGCCAAGGCCCCGGGCGGTCTCCAAGGCAAACCCCGCAGGCAGGCCCACGCCGTCGTCGACCACTCTCACCACCAGGCGCTCGCCGTCGTTGTCCAGCTCGACCAGCACGTTCCCCGGGACGGTGCTGGCGGGGCCGGCGTCGAGCGGATAGGCGTGATCGGCGGCGTTCTGGAGCAGCTCGGTCAGCACCACGGCCAGCGGCGTGGCCAGCCGGGCCGGGAGCATCCCGGCGTCGCCCTCGACCCGGAAGCGAACCGGTCGCTCGGGCGAGACCAGGCTGTCCTCGACCATGCGCACCAGCGGGCGGACGATGTCGTTGAACGTGACCTCGGCGCTGCCCTCACGCGACAGCGTCTCGTGGACCAGGGCGATCGAGCGGATGCGACGGACCGACTCCTCGATGGCCGCCTTGGCCTCCAGTGAGGTCAGTCGCCGTCCCTGGAGGCGGAGCAGCGAGGTGATGGTCTGGAGGTTGTTCTTGACCCTGTGGTGGATCTCCCTGATGGTGGCGTCCATGGAGACGAGCAGTCGGTCACGCCGACGCAGCTCGGAGATGTCCCGGAGGAGCAGGAGGGCGCCGGTGACCGTCTGGCCCTCCATGAGCGGCAGGCAACGGAGCAGCACGGTGATCTCCTGGCCTCGCTCGATCTCCTCGGTTACCGGCGCCGAGATGGCGTAGGCCGTACGCACCGCCACCTCCTCCAGGCCCAGGTCACCCAACCGCGCTCCCTCGGCGTTGACGTGGACCCCGAGCCGGTGCAGTGCCGACACGGCGTTGGGGGAGGCGTACTCGACCCTGCCCTCGGCATCGAGGACCAAGGCGCCGTCGCCCACCCGGGGAGCCTCC
This sequence comes from Acidimicrobiales bacterium, assembly GCA_051005375.1. Lineage (GTDB taxonomy): Bacteria > Actinomycetota > Acidimicrobiia > Acidimicrobiales > CADCSY01 > JADDRA01. Next base: position 11,462 of record JBPCJK010000111.1, on the reverse strand, counting down.
TCGCCCTCGGCGTCCTCGGCGGCGAAGGGAAACGTCCCCGAGGCGATCATGGCCGCAAAGCGCTCGAAGATCGAGACGTAGGTCCGTTCCAGCTCTCCGGGCTGGCGCCCGAGGGCAGGAGCGGACTCCCTGCTGCAGACGGCCACCACATCGCCCTGCCAGCGCACCGGCACGGCCAGGACCCGAACCCGCCCCGAAGGGTTCCCGAGGTCGATCTCCCCCTTGACCATCTTCCCGGTGCGGAAGGCTTCGGCCACCAGGGGCCGTTCTCCCTCGTCGACCACCGTGCCGACGAAGTCGCGGCGGTACACCGTCTGGCTGGTGCTCGGCCGGACCTGTCCCACGACCACAAAGCGTCGGTCGTCGTGCGATGACACGGGCACGAACAACAACAGGTCGGCGAAGCACAGGTCGGCCAGAGGTCCCCACGACGCCGCCAGCCGGTGCAGGTGGGCCAACCCGGGCCCGTCGAGACCAGCGTTCGCCCGGGCCAGCTCAGCCACACTGACCATCGCTCAGGGGCTCCCCAGGGCTGCCCCGGGCGCAGGCGCGGAGGTAGCGGTGAGGGCGGAGGGGGTGGCGAGGGGTACCGGGCGAGCCTGCCGCCGGCGGTAGGCGGTCAGAGTGTCGTAGCCGGCGACGGCCAGGAGCTCGGCCAGGTCGGCCCGGCGCTCGGAGACGTAGCTCAGGTTGTGGGCGTCCGAGGCGGTGGTGACCGGGACACCGGCGGCCCGGAAGCGGGCCAGGAGCGCCGGCGCCGGGTAGGCCTCGGCGACGGGCTTGCGCCACCCCGCCGACGACACCTCGGCGGCCATGCCCGAGCGGGCGGCGGCCTCAGCCATGCGGTGGTGGAACTCGTCGGGGACGGCCGGCCGACGGCCGGTGATCTTGCACAGGTCGGGGTGGGCGAGGACGTCGCACACGCCCGAGTCGGCCAGCTCCTCCAGGTTGGAGGTGTACGCGTCCCAGACGGCGTCGATGTCGCGGGCCTCCCACTCGTCGACGAAGGCGCCCTGGCCCAGGTTGTCGAGGCCCCAGGCCCCCACCCAGTGGACCGAACCCAACAACACATCGAAGGGATAGCCGGCGAGCAGGTCGGCGACCTGGTGCATACGCCCGGCGTAGTGGTCGACCTCCAGTCCGAGCACGACCGGCAGGCCGGCGGCCTTGGCTGCCAGCACCACCTCGACGTACTGGTCGAGGTCGCCACCCTGCTCACTGTCCCACCACCGGCCCATCACCGGCCCGAGGTCCGGCTCGTGGTGGTCGCCCCACCACCCGCCCAGCACGGCGTCGGCTTGGCGGAAGCGGAACAGGTGCTCGGTGAGGGCGATCTCGGTGACCCCGGCTGCCTGGGCCGCCTGGCAGTAGGCAGCCACCTGCTCGACGGTGGCGTCCAGGGGCCGGGGGCCGTGCTCCCACAGGTGGAGGTGGTAGTCGAGCACGAGGTCCAATGGTAGGCGGTCTGCCCGATCACCTTGCGGGCTTGAGCCGTAGCCTTCCATCCGGTCGTGATGGCCCCACTCCGCCATGCTGTCCTCCGTGGCAACAAGTGGGCCAGGACAGGACGACTCGGTTCCACCCGGGCTGGTCCTTGACCTCGACGAAGCGTTCCGCGTGCTTGAGGCCCTCGAGGATGCTCGTCTGTCGCTGCTGGAGGCCAGCGCCGCTCCCGGCCTGCAAGACGAGTTGGCCACGGTCATTCGACTCCTCCACGGTAGGCTCGGCTTCGACGAAGGAGGTGTGCCCTGAGCGACGCCGACGCTCTTCTGCCTGCAGAGGCCGCTCGTCGACTGGGTGTTCCGACACATGTGGTCGTTCAGGCGATGTACGAGAAGAAGCTTCCCCGTGTTCGCCTGGAAGACGGGACGCTGGGCGTCCCAGCGGCCGCCCTGGAGGCCTTCGAGGTTCAGCCTCACTGACCGTCCCGCCGCGAAGTTCCGGACCATGGGGTCTCGCCCAACGCGTCCAACGACCACCCTCACCCCCGGCGGAGCTGCTCGCCCAGGCGGACCAGTCCGGCCAGGTCGAAGATGTCGGTGTCGAGGGAGGGCACGGTGGCCACCACCTCGGCGCTCACCGCCAACTCGGCTCGCTGCTCGGCCTCTCGCTTGGCTACAACCTGGAAGTTCAAGAAGCTCTCCCCCAACTCCCGGAGCACCTGGGCCAACATGGCCAGGTCCCAGGCCGGCTTGGGATCGCCGGTGGCGAGCAGGTCGGCGACTTCGCCGGGCCGGGAGCTGAGCTGGCGGGCCGCCTCGGTGGCGTCGGGCTCGAGCAGCACTGCGGGGAGCACCCGGTTGAGGACCACCGCTCCCAGGTGCAGGCGCTTGTCGGCCAGCACCTCGATGAAGCGCCGGGCCTCCTGTGCCGGCGCCGCCTCCAGAGTGGTGACGACCACGAAGGTGGTGCGGCGGTCTTCGAGGACCCGTTCAACGGCGCCGGCCCGCTCGACGAAACCGCCGTACATGGACTGGAACAGGATGAAGAACTCGGCGATGTCCTTCAAGAAGGCCGAACCGAGGGCGCGGTCGGCCATCTGGTAGAAGGGCCGGGAAGCGACGTTGACCAGGCGGCTGCGGTAGGGGACGAGCAACCAACGCAGGAGGCGGCTGGAGAAGAAGTCGGCCATGCGCTCGGGGGCCTCGAGGAAGTCGATGGCGTGCCGGGTCGGCGGGGTGTCGACCACGATGAGGTCGTAGACCCCCGACGAGTGCAGCTCGTAGAGCCGCTCCATGGCGATGTAGTCGTGGCTGTGAACGAACTTCCCGGTCACGTTGCGGTAGAGGGGATTGGCAAGGATGGCGTCACGGGTGGCCCCGTCGGGAGCGTGGCGGCGCACGAGGTCGTCCCAGCTCTGCTTGGTGTCGAGCATGGCCGCCCACAGCTCTCCACGAGGTTCGAGCCCGGCCTCGGCGAAGGCCTCCCGGCTGACCCTGGTCTCGGTATTGCCGAGGCTGCCGAGGCCCATGGCATCGGCCAGGCGCCGGGCAGGGTCGACGGTGAGGACCAGGACCTTGCCCCCGAGGTCGGCGGCAGCCATGTTGGCCAGGGCGGCGGCGGTGGTGGTCTTGCCCACGCCCCCAGACCCGCACACGACCACGATCTCCTTGGCCGCCAGCAGCTGCTCGATGGTGGATCTGGTGGCGCTCGACCTGGCCCCGGTCGTGGTCATGACAGCTCGGCGGCCAGGGCGTCGGCCACCTGGTGGGTGGCCCGGCGCCCGTGGCTCCGGCTGAACAGCTCGGGGACGTAGAGGATGGAGACGCTGGGCCCGAGTCCCTGCCGCAGCCGGGCCAGGTGTGCGGCTCGGGTGCGACGCAGGGTGACGGCCAGACGGGCGGCGTCGAGCACGGGACCGACGGAGTGGCCGACGGCGGCGCTCAGCGCCGCCGAGGAGCTCGCTTCCCCCAGCCGGTCGAACACCTCCTCCTCGGCCCGGCCGAACAGCTCGGGCAGGACCCGGTTGACCACCACCCCGGCCAGGTGGACCCCGGTCGTGGCCAAGTCGTCGATGAGCTCCAGGGACTCGGTCACGGGCATCTCCTCGGGGGCGGCCACGACCACCACGCCGGTGGTGGCGGGGTCGCTCAGCAGCCCGGTCATCCACCCCGTCTGGTCCCGGATGAGGCCGACGGAGAGGAGGTCGTTGATGGCCTGAGGGGCCCGGAGCTGGCCCACCACGTGCCCGGAGGCCACGGCGTCGACCACCACCAGGTCGTAGTGGCGCTCCCGCACCTCCCAGGCCAGCTTGCCCACCGTGAGTATCTCCCTGATCCCGGGGGCGGCGTTGGCCAGGAAGTCGAAGGTCTTGGCCAGCGCCCCCATCCGGGCCAGGCGGGGCATCCGCAGCTGGACCGACAGGTACTCCTTGAGCGACGCCTCGGTGTCCATGGCCATGGCGAACAGCCCGGGTTCGAGCTCCCTGGCGGCGAATGCGACGGCCCCTGCCTCGTAGGCGCCGGCCAGGTCGCCCTTGGCATCTACCTCGCACACCAGCGTCCGCCGCCCCGCTCGGGCGCCGAGGAGGCCGATGGCGGCGGCGATGGTGGTCTTGCCGACGCCTCCCTTCCCGGTGACGAACAGGAGCCGGCGGTCGAGGAGGCCGGCGGCCACTACCGGCTCAGCTTCCGCCGAAGCCGATCCGGCGCTCGTCCGACGGGCTGCCGATCTCGACGTAGGCCACCTTCGCCACCGGCACACCCACCTGCCGGCCCTTGCGGTCGGTCAGCCACAACACGCCGTCGCTCGCGCCCAGCGACGACGCGATCTCTGTCCGCAGCTTGGCGGGATCGGCGTCGTCAGCCAACTCCACGTCGATCTCCTTGGCCGAGTAGGTCACCCCGATGCGCACGTCCACAAGCATCTCCTCAATCCCTGAGCCAGGCACCGGCGGTCTGCCGAAGCTGGTCCCCGCCATGGTAGGGGACGTTCCCGGTGGTCGACCTCAGACCCTGATCACTTCGAGTCCGGGGATCTCGACGTAGTCGTGATCCTGGGTGACCACCGGTAGCCGCCGGGACCACGCGCTGGCCGCGATCCAGGAATCGTTGAGCGGCATGCGTTGTCCGTGGTCTCGCAGCACGACCCGCAGCCTGGCCCACGCTCGGGCCACGGCGTCGTCGACGGGGACCGGAGCCATCGCCAGCGCGTGGGTCAAGGTGGCGAGGCGTTGATCACGGGTGTCGAGGTCATCGGTCGCCAGGACCCCGGCCCGTAGCTCGCCGATGGTGATGATCGAAACCGTCAGCTCGTCGGGAAGCGCCTCCACGTTGACGGGCCGCCGTGAGTCCCTGGCGATGAAGACGGTGGTGTCGGCCAGACCGCGAGTCACCCCAGGACGGGTCATGCGGGAAGGTCGTCGGTGGTCCCGGGTGAGAGGGCCCGCAGTTCACCCAGCAGGGCCGGGTCAGCCTGATGGTCGATGATGCTCCGCACGAACTCGGCCCGACTGGTCCAGGTCGGGCGGTGGAGGGCCGGGGACAGAAGCGCCACCGGGCGGCCGTTGACGGTGATGGTCAAGGTCTCTCCACCCTCGACTCGGTCGAGGAGTTGCCGGGTGTTGTTGCGCAGCTCGCGAGAGGCCACTGAGGGCACGGCTACAAACGTAGCACGTTGTCGCATGGAGACGCGCCGACCGGTCCCGTCGTCCTCGAGCCTCCCGAGCTCACACCACCTTGAGGCCGGGGTGGTCCCGGCGAGTGGGCGCCAGCTCCTCGTCGACGCGCCGGGCCATTGCCGCGAAGACCAGCGCCGGCTCCCCCTGGGGCTGGTCGACGACGATGGGCCGCCCGGCGTCACCCCCCTCCCGCAAAGCCGGCACCAGGGGCACCTGCCCGACCAGGGGGACCCCGAGCCGCTCGGCCAGGGCGTGGCCGCCCCCCGAGCCGAAGAGCTGGTAGCGGGTGCCGTCGTCACCGGTGAACCAGCTCATGTTCTCGATGACGCCGTGGACCGAGATGTTGATCTGGGGGCTCTGGAACATGAGCCCGGCTCGCTGGGCCACCCTCTGGGCGGCGGGCTGGGGGGTGGTCACGATGTAGGCCTCGGCCCGGGGCAGGAACGACGCCAGCGACAGTGAGATGTCACCCGTGCCCGGGGGCAGGTCGACCACCACGAAGTCGGGCTCGCCCCACCAGAAGTCGGTGAGGAACTGCTCGAGGGCCTTGTGCAGCATGGGCCCCCGCCACACCACCGGCTGGTCCTCCCGGACGAAGAACCCGATGGAGGCGCAGGCCACGCCGTGGGCCTCGGGCGGGATCAGCAGACGGTTGCCGAGGACCGTCGGCGCCTGGGTGATGCCGAGCATGGCCGGCACCGAGAAGCCCCACACGTCGGCGTCCACCACGCACACCCGCCGACCCCGCTCGGCCAGGGCGATGGCGAGGTTGACGGTCACCGACGACTTCCCCACGCCGCCCTTGCCCGACGCCACCAACAGCACCCGGGTCCGGGCCCCGGGGGCGGCGAAGGGGATGGGCGAGGTCCGTCCGGCGTCCAGGCGCTCGGCCAGCTCGTCGCGCTCCTGGTCGGACATGACGGCGAAGTCGGCGTCGACGTGCCGAACACCGCCGAGGCCCACCACCGCCTCTGTGACCCGTCTGAGGATCTCGTCGGCCGGCGACTCGGGCACCAGGAGGGCGAGGTGCAGCTCCACGACCGGGCCGACCACGTCGACGCCCCGCACCATGCCCAGCTCGACCAGACCCTGGTGCAGCTGAGGGTCGATGACGGTTCGGAGGGCGTCAAGGACCTGGGTTTGGGTGACGGACATGGCGGGTCCCATCGGTCTCGGCGGGGACGAAAGATAGAGTAGTGGTGTGCTGACCGAGTCCCCCGAGCGCGAGCCGTCGGATCGCTCGGCGTTGTCGGCGGAAGACTTCTCGGCAGCGGTCACCGCCATCACCTCCGCCTTCGGCGATCCCACCCGTCGCCAGATCTACCTCTTCGCCCACGAGCGCGACGACGGCGTCACCGCCTCGGAGGTGGCGGAGCGCTTCGAGCTCCACGCCAACGTGGCCCGGCACCACCTAGACAAGCTGGCGGCAGGCGGCTACCTCGAGGTCCATGTGGGCCGCAGCGCCACCGGCGGCGTGGGGCGACCCTCGAAGCGCTACACGGCCACGGCCAAGGAGATGGCGTTCGACTTCCCCGTCCGCCACGACGACCTGATGATCGCCCTGCTGGGCCGGGCCCTGGAGCTGTTGCCCCGGGCTGTGGCCGAGGCCATGGCCGAGGAGGTGGGCGAGACCTACGGCCGGGCCATGGCCGCCTCGTTGAGCTGTGACGGCGACGGGCAGCGCTCGTTCCGGCGAGCACTGCACGCCGTGGCCGACGCCCTGACCGCCCACGGCTTCGCCGCCCACGCCGAGGGACGAGGTGACGCCCTGCGCATCGTGTCCGACCACTGTCCGTTCGGCGGGGCGGCGGTCGCCTCGCCGGTCATCTGCGCCGTCGACCGGGGGATGGTCCGGGGCATGCTGGCCACCCTCTACGGCGACAGCACCGCCGAGACGGCGTCGTCCCGGGCCTTCGGCGACAGCATCTGCGTCACCGCCGTGCGGGGCTGATCCAGCGTCCTTGAGCGGGAGGGGTCGCCACTACCTGGACCACGCCTCCACCTCCCCCTGTCGGCCCGAGGGACGGGAGGCCATGACCCCCTGGCTGGACGCCATAGGCGCCGATCCCAGCCGGCTCTACGCCGAGGCCATGGCCGCCCGGGTGGCCGTGGAGGTGGCCCGCCAGCAGGTGGCGGACCTGCTCGGGGCTCGCCCCCGGGAGGTGGTGTTCACCAGCGGCGGGACCGAGGCGGTGGTCACCGCCACGTGGATGGCCACCGAGCGGGGCGGGCACGTCGTGGTGCCCGCCGTCGAGCACTCGGCGGTGTCGCAGTCCTCGGCCCGCCACCGGGTGAGCGAGGTGGGTGTCGATCGGCAGGGAAGGGTCGATCCCGACCGGGTCCTGACCGCCGTCGAGGCAGGCACCGCCCTGGTCCACCTCCAGTGGGCCAACCACGAGGTCGGCACCCTCCAACCGGCGGCCGAGGTTGTGGCCGCCTGCCGGGAGCGGAGTGTGCTCACCCACGTCGATGCCGCCGCCGCCGCCGGCCATGTCCCCGTCGACTTCGGGGCGCTCGGGTCTGACCTCATGAGTGTGTCCGCCCACAAGCTCGGGGGTCCGCCCGGGGTGGGAGCGCTGTGCGTACGCCGGGGCCTGCGCCTGCGGCCGCTGCTGGTGGGGGGCGACCAGGAGCGGGCCCGGCGAGCCGGCTGCGAGAACGTCCCCGCCATCGTGGGCTTCGGCGCCGTGGCTGCGCACCTGTCGGTTGGGGTGTTGGCGGAGGAGGCGCAGCGGGCGCGGGCCCAAACCGACCGGGTGGTGGCGGCGGCGGCCGAGGGACATCTCGGCGCGGGCACCGAGGTGGTGGGCGATCCTGTGGAACGCCTGCCCCACCTGGTGTGCCTGAGCCTGGCCGGGGTGGAGGCCGAGCCGGTGCTGCTGGGCCTCGACCAGGCCGGGGTGGCCGTGCACTCGGGCAGCTCTTGCTCGTCGGAGGCCCTGGAGCCGTCACCGGTGCTCGAGGCCATGGGTGCCGACGCCTCCCGGTCCCTGCGGGTGTCGGTGGGGTGGTCGACCACCGACGCCGACATCGACGCCTTCCTCGCCGCCCTCCCCCCCATCCTTGACCGCCTGCTGGCCCTGGGGCGGTAGGCGTACCGACCCTGCGGCGCTGGTGGTGGAACCCAGCCGGGAGCCAGCGAACCCGCCACCCGATCAGTTCGGGGGAGTCGTCATTGCGTGGTCTGCTCGGCCAGGTAGGCGGCCACGCCCCGTACACCGTCGCCGCCGTCGGCGGCCTCCCGCTGGCGGCGGGCGCCCGTCCCCCAGGTGAGTTGACGGACCAGTGCAGAGACCTCGTCCCACTCGGTGGCCCTCGAGGTCGTCGCGTAGGAAACTCGTCAGGCGCTCCACCATCACCCTGGCGGGCACGGGCCGGGGCCCGGTCAGGTCTACCAGGTCCCCCTCCAGGCCGTCGCGGGCGGCTCGCCACCGGGCCAGCCGTAACACCTCGGGGCGGGCGTGGTCGATCGGCTCGTCCCGCACACCTGTCCGTGGCAGGGGGGACGCCGACGAGACGCCCGACCTCGCTGCCGTCGGGCCCGAAGGCCACCACGGTGGGGATCGACTGCACCTGGAGGAGCATCGCCGTCGCTGCGTTCTAGTCAACGTTGCAGCTTCCGAACCCGCACCGCCTCGCCCCACTCGGCGGCGGCCGCATCGAAGATCGGCCGGAAGCTCCGGCACGGCCCGCAGCACGGAGCCCACAGGTCGACGGCGCTCGGCCGACCAGCCGAGTGCTCCTCGAAGTCGCGTCGTCGATCTCGTCGATGTGCGCGTTGGCGCTGTGGTTCGTGTGTGGTGCGTGGGTGCGGCGTCGGAACATGTCTTGGGAACCCGTCGTGGCGCGGCGGGCATTCCGGGGAAGCTGACGCGACGAAGGGGGGGTTCCATCTTCCTGAGCGAGCGGACGTGGTCGTGATCGGCATGGGCGTCGGTGGCGAGGAAGCCGCCGGCCGCCTGGCCGAAGCGGGCCTTGGGGTGGTGGGCGTCGAGCGGGAGCTCGTCGGCGTCGAGCGGGCGGCACGATCGCTCACCCTGCCCTGAATGCGCGTCCCAAACCCGGCGCCGACGATCGCCCCGGGCACCGCCCACACGAGCAGATCCCACGGGATCGCCGATACACTGCCTTCGGCAATAAGGTGGACCATGTGCGTCGCCGGCCGCGCCGACGACGGTGCCCGCGGCCACCACCGTCGAGGTCGCCGCCGCCACCGGCACCGGGAAACCGCTAGCGTCGAACGAGCCCAGGCAGCGTCACCTCCCCAACACCGGTGGAGATCATCCCGCGACGAACGCTCCGCCGCCCGACAGGACGCGCTGCAACGGCAGACCGTGGGCGCAGAACTCGAAGGCCTGCCCGTCCCTAGTCTCGATCGTGCGGCCCTCGCCGTGACCGCAGGCCTCGTGACCTGGCGGGAACCCGGGGAGCCGCTCCGTCATTTCGAGGGAATGCGCGGGTGCCCACGCCGGGTTCCCGTCCCGTGGCCTCCGACGCGAGCGACAGCGTCACCGCGCCCGTCGCCCCAGTTCCCGGCGAGTCCGCAGTCGGTCAACGTCGGTCGATGAGACGGCAGGGCACTGGTGACGCCGAACCCACGCTGACGTGGTCGACCTGGCGGGAGGCGTGCCGTGTCCTGATCCTGCGCCGGCACCTTCGCGCCACGATACGCATCGCCCTGATCGTGGGAACGGTGCTGTTCGCCATCAACCAGCTCGACGTCGTCCTCGCCGGCGACGCAACCGCGGCCACCTGGGTGAAGTCCGCCATCACCTATCTGGTCCCATTCATCGTCTCGAACCTCGGCGTCCTCACCGGCACCAGGCGACGGTCGACGCCACACGACGGGTAGGAGCCGACCGTGACCGTGCGCCAACGGAGCTCGACCGAGCGGACCGCCCTCCTCCGACGTGCGCGGCGACCCCGGCGGGCCTCGTCGGCGGCAGCCGAACAAATCAGTGACGACTCCGGCGCCGGACATCGGCGCTCGTCGAGCGTCGCCCCCGGGTCGCCGCGCGCTCGCTCGTCGGGTCGGCCGCCATGGGCGCCGTCGCCGCCTACCAGGCGGGACTGATCCGCCACCTGCCGGAACCGCCGCTACCACTGCTCGACGCCGACGGGGTGGACGCATCCGGCGAGGCGTATCAGATGTTCCAAGACACCGGATGCCGTCGCTCGGGCTCGCCAACTACGCGGCGACGCTCGCGCTCGCCACCACCGGGAACGCCAACCGGCATCGCGAGCGGCCCTGGTTGCCGCTCGCGCTCGCCGCCAAGATCGCCGCCGACGCTGCCAGCGGCGTGTACCTCACCGTCGAACAAGCGTCGAAGCATCGCCAGTTCTGCTCATGGTGCCTCGTCGCCACCGCCGCACAGCCTTGCCATGGTCCCACCCGCACTGGCCGAAGCCCGCGCCGCGCTCGCCCCTCTCCCGGTGATGGCGGGAAGAGGCGGCGACCGCAGCGGGTTCCTCGTCGTGACCGCCGCCCGACCGCCACGCTCCGTCTCTCCGGGAAAGGGCCGACCGACACCGTCGCGAGCCGAGCAGCGACCTCGCGCCGCTCGATACGATGCGCGATGGTGCGCATCCAATAGCTCGTGGTCGGCGTCATCGCCATCTCGCTGCTCGTCGCGCTGTTCGCGATTACCGGCGGCGGGGGCGGCGGCGGCGGCGCCACCCCGACCCACTTCATCGGCGTCCATGCCGGCTGACACCACACCGCACACCCAGGAAAGACCTATGACCTCGACGTACTGCCGTCGCCGGACCGTAAGGCGCATCTATGCCGAGAGGTGTCTGGAACGGCGCCGAGATCGCCGAGAGCGACGCCGTCGAGGTCGTCGACGGCTACTCCTACTTCCCAGCCGACGCCGTCGATCACGACCGCCTTCGCCCCAGCGACCACCACTCGGTGTGCCCGTGGAAGGGGACGGCCAGCTACTACGTCGTCGTCGTCGACGGCGAGGTCAACGCGGCAGCGGCGCTGTACTACCCGGGCCGTAGCCCGCGCGCCAAGCCACTGGTCGGCGGCCGCATCGGGTTCTGGCGGGGCGTCAAGATCGAGCGCGATGCCGACGCCGATGCGGAGCACCGCGGCCTGCTCAGCCGTCTCGCCGGGCGGCGCCGCTGATGGCGCTCACCGAACCGTGTGTCGACTGGGACGAGGTGTTCCTCGAGTACACACGAAGAGCATCTGCCCCGTCTGCAATGGCCGCGGGTGGCGTGCTCGCCGGCATGCGGGCGGCGCGCCGGCTGGGCGACGACGTCGTCCCGATGGACGCGGTCGCTGGCGCCAAAACCAATCTTGTGTCCGCCGCGCTCGTTGGGTCGGGCCACCAACGGG
>JBPCJK010000110.1:0-11350 GCA_051005375.1 Acidimicrobiales bacterium | reverse complement strand
GCCAGCACCTGCAGGTAGACGTTGTGGGCCACCTTGGCGAAGTTGAACCCCACCCCGGTCAGGGGATGGGCCTCGATCTGGTCGAGCGTCACCGCCCGGTACTCGGCCCGGTCCTCGTCGGCGGCCTGGGTGCTGGCGCCGCCTGACACTCGAGCAAGGGCGCTCGACGCCGGGAGCCGCACCACGCCCACGGCCACCAGGGCAATGGCCGCCACCGTGAGGACGGCGACGGCGCCGAGCACTCGCCAGTTCCTGGTGACGGCGAGCATGACCAGCACCGCCGCCACTTCGGCGCCCAGCGCCGCTCGAGAGCCGCTGAGCACGATGCCACCGGTGAGGAGCAGGCAGGCGGCGGCGGCGGCGGCACGGCCTCGGGGGCCCGAGGTGAGGGCGAGCCCGACGGCGGCGCCGAAGGCCAGGACGCTGGCCATGCCCAGGTGGTTCGAGTGCACCGCGAACCCGATCAGGCGGGCGGTGAAGTCGCGCACGAAGAAGTACCCCACGCCGACGTTGACGACGGCGCCGAGCACGTAGGCCCAGGTGAGGAGGCGGAGCTCACGACGCCCAGGGGCCCAGATGGAGAACAGGACCAGCACCCCGACGGTGGAGATGCCGAAGCGCACGAGATCCACGAGGCTGCCGCGGAAGTCGGCGGTGAAGAAGGTCCCGACGAGCCCACCGAAGAAGATGACGCTCGCCGCCAGGATGAGCGGCCCGAACCGGCTGGTGCGGAGGGTGCGCCGAGAGGCGGACTCGTGGCCCGAGCGGCCCTGCTCGCCCCAGAATCCTCGGGAGACCAGCGGCGTAGTGGCGGCAGACGTATTCCGGAACTCGGGCGGAGCCGGCAGGAGCGGGAGGTAGAGCCTCGCCCTCGGCGGCGAAGCCGCCGAGCCAAAGGAGAACTTGCCCGTCTGCACATGCTCGTAGGGCTCCCCGCGACGGAAGAGCCGGGACAGCACCACCAAGCCGGCGGCGGCGGCGAGGAAGACGTCGCTCACGGGAACCGGGACCCCGATGCGGAGGTCGTTCATGGGCACGGTGAACACCGCCACCGCCATGAGGGCGAGGACGAGGGCTGCCATCCCTCCCTTGCGCATCAACAGGACGGCGGCGGCCACGCCGGCGACCAGGACCAATACCGCCATCCCTGCCCGCCCGCCGCCGGTGGACCCGACCACGACACCCACGATGGTTGCGGCGCCGATGCTGAGCAGCTGCCAGGGCAGGGAGCGGGCACCGCCACCGACCCTGGGACGAGCCAATGCTGCCACCGCATGACGATAGGACGCGGCCCACGACCTTGACGAATTCCATGGCAGGGCTCTCCTTGCTAGCGCCGACTGCCGGGTGGGAGCTGAAGACCTGCTGCTAGGTTTTTCTCAATGGTTGAACGGGTCACGGACATCGTTGCTCTGACGCGTGGTCCGGTTGTGCTCGACATCGGTTGCAGTGGAGGCCATGAAGACGACAAGGCAGAAACGGCGTCTCCCGACTGGCTCCATGGCGCTCTTCTCGCTTCCTTCGAGAAGGTGGTGGGGATCGACAACTCCGAGACGAAGGTGCGGTTTCTCCTCGACCACGGGTTCTCCGATGTAGTCACCGGCAACGCCGAAGACTTCTCGCTCGAGGATCGTTTTGACACAATCGTGGCCGGAGAGGTCATCGAGCATTTGGTCGATCCTGCACGATTCCTCCGCAACGCCGCCAGCCATCTGGCGCCCGGTGGGCAGATCGTCCTTTCCACCCCCTACCATGCCGGTCTCTACAATGTCTTGTACGCGTGGTTGAAGTTCCCGAAGACGACAGGGAACCCGGAGCACACCATGTGGTTCTGTCCGACGACGATGAAACGATTGGTGGAAGAAATCGGCTTGGTTCTCGAAGAGATCAAGCTCACGACGGACTATCCTTTGATCCCGGGTCGTCCCCTGTATGCTGGCTGGCGATTTCTTTACCGCACCTTCGGACGTCTGGTTCCCATGCGCATCAGAGCGAACTGCTTCATCGCCGTCCTGCGCTGCCCGACGAATCCGGCTCTTCGCGATGAAGCGGGGGGCGTGATCTGAGGGTCGGTGAGTTCGCAGGGTCGGTGTCACCGGCGCGACGCCGTAGGATCGCTACGAGGCTGGCGGCGGCCCGACCTGGGTTGTGGTCTCATCCGGACGACGGAGTCCATGTCCGGACAGCGCCGAGGTCAGGCGGGCAGGAAGAACTCGAAGACGGCCGGGCGGGCCTGGATCAACTCCAGGCGGCCGCCCACCGACTCGGCGAGGGTGCGGGCCAAGGCGAGACCGACCCCGGTGCGGCCGGACGGCGAGACGTGCCTCTCGAAGATGGCCCGCTCCATGCCCGTCGGCACTCCTGGTCCTTCGTCGCCGACCCGGATGGCGGGATGGCCCCCGGCGGCGGTGACCTCCACCGTAACCGTCCCTGCGCCGTGGTGCAGGGCGTTGTCGGCGAGGACGTCGAGGACCTGGTTGAGGACGGCGACGGCACCGGCGGCCTGCGGCCTCGCCGCCACGGCGAGGACCAGCCGGCGCCCGGTCGCCTGCAGGAGCTGCCGCCTGCCGGAGGCCCACTCCTCGACGGCGGTGGCGACGTCGATGCCGTCGGTGACCTGCTGGCGCCCCCGGGCGACGGCGAGCAGCGCGGTGATGGTGGCCTCCAGGCGGTCCGCCTGGGCGAGCGCCGCCCGCGCCTCGCCGTGGGCGGACTCGGGATCGGTCGCCGCCAGCCCTTCCTCGAGGTGAAGACGGAGCGCGGTGAGCGGCGTGCGTAGCTGGTGTGACGCGTTGGCCGAGAACTCGCGCTCGCGGTGCATCAGGTCGGCGATCTGGGCGGCACTGCGGTCGAGCGCTTCGGCCACAGTGTCGATCTCGGCCACGCCCGACCTCGGCGTCCGCAGCGAGAAGTCCCCGTCGCCGAGGCGCGCTGACGCCGCAGAGAGCGAGTCGAGGGGCCGCACGAGGCGTCGCGACTGCACCTCGGCCACGGCGACAGCGGCCGCGATGCCGGTCAGCGACAGCAGGCCTACCACGAGCCACACCCGTGTCACCCGGCTGTCGGCCACCGAGGCGGGGGACCGGACGACGACGCGACCGTTGCCGTGCTCGGCGGGGATCGCCGCCTCCAGGACGCGGCCGGAGAGCTCGGGGCCGACATGGACCCGCCGGCCCAGGTTGTCCGTGACGACGGTCTCCCATCCGGGCTCGCTGGCGAGCCTGATCGACGCCGGGTCGACGGGGCGGCGGTTCTCGAGGTCGTCGTCGACGGCGAAGGCGATGGTCTCGGCTCCCCGGTCGAGCGAGCGGAGGGCCTCGTCGCGCACGGCGCTCGCGGCGACGAGACCGAGCGGCAGGCCGAGCACGAGAATGCCGACCATGGTGACGCCCAGCAACGACCGGCGCAGGCGGGCGCGCACGGCGCCTAGCCCTTCTCTAGGCGCAGGCCGACGCCTCGGATGGTGGTGACGAAGCGGGGATCGGCGGGGTCGTCGTGCAGCTTCCGGCGCAGGGACGACACGTGCACGTCGAGCGTCTTGGTCGAGCCGAACCAGTGCTCGTCCCAGACGTCCCCCATGATGCGCTCGCGGGTCACCACCGTCCCTGCCTCCCGGGCGAGGAGGGCGAGCAGGTCGAACTCCTTCGGCGTCAGGGCCAGCTCCTCGGCGCCGAGGGTGGCCCGTCGCGATGCCGGGTCGACACGCAGCTCCTGCACGGTCATCGAGCTCTCACCCCGCCGTCGGAGCTGGGCGCGCACGCGGGCCAGCAGCTCGGCGAGCCGGAAGGGCTTCGTCACGTAGTCGTCGGCGCCGGCGTCGAGGCCCACCACCGCGTCGAGCTCCTCCGTCCTGGCCGTCAGCATCAGCACGGGAAGGTCCGGCGTTCGGCTGCGGATGCGGCGACAGAGGTCGACCCCGTCCATGCCGGGGAGCCCGAGGTCCAGGATGACAATGTCAAAAGTGGTGGCGGCCATTCGCGCCAGGGCGGTCTCGCCGTCGGCCGCCACGGCGACGTCGTAGCCGTCGCGCCGAAGGGCCTGTCCGAGCGGCTCGGCGATGGCGGCATCGTCCTCCACCAGGAGCAGCCGCGACATGGGCCGATGGTACGGCCGGGAATGGGCGGCTTTGCCAAAACCTCACCTTCGGTTGGGGAGGTCTTTGCCCGGCCCTGGATACGGTCGAATCCATGCAGAGCACGACCACGCGGCTCCCCACGACGCACCCCTCCCACGACGCCACGGCGCGGGCGGTGGGGGTGGTCGGCTTCGCTGCCATCGCTCTGATCCACGTGCTCGACCTTCCGGCCAAGCTCGACGAGACGCCCTGGCTCGGCGTCGCCTACATCGTGCTCGTCGCCGGCATGATCGTGGCCGGTTTCGACCTCATACGCGGCGCCATCAGGCGCGGCTGGATGATCGGCGGGGCGCTGGCCGTGTTCACCGTCGCCGGCTATGCGGTGAACCGCACGTGGGGGCTCCCCGGGGCCACCGACGACATCGGCAACTGGCTCGAGCCCCTGGGGCTGGCCTCGCTCTTCGTCGAGGTTTCGGTCGCCCTCCTGGCCGGGTGGGCGCTCGCCGTCCCCCAGCCGGGGGCGGATGGCTGAGCCGGTCGGGCCTCCTTCTACGCCGCCCGAGCAGCGCCGTGCCTCGCCCTCCCAGTTGTTGCCGTCAATCAGACGGCTGCCGCCGCGTCAGAATCAGTCGAAGCGTCCGCCGCCCTTCTCCGACGCTCGGTGCTGCGCTTCTCGGTGGTGGCCGCCTCGATCCTGTCACCCACCCCCTTGTCGATGGTGCGCCAGCACTCGAATGCACGGGCCTGAAGTGGGATGGATAGTCCCTCCCTCCACCCGCTACGTCAGCGGGTCGGTCGCCGGAGCTGCTTTATCAGCCCGTCGAGTGTCGTCAGTTGCTCGGGTTTCAGGTACATGTCCGTACGCCAACCGGGGCGGTGCACAGCGACGCCGTCCATGTTGGAAGCGGCTCTAGCCAATCCACCCGCGCGGCGCCTACCTGCTGAGGGTAGCCCTTGACGATGGCCTGCAACTCTTCGGCAAGCGCTCTATGGCTCGCGGGAATGCCGGAGTTCGGCACTCGAGGGCACGATGACGACAGTACAACAGCGACTGTGCTTGGCAACCGATTTTCCAACGAAGCTCTCGCTTTGCCCCCAGTCCCGCCACTCTGGCCCAGAGCTGACTAAGCTAGAACCGTGTGCGGACAGGCATGCTGCTCAAGGCTCGGCGGCTCCTCCGCCGAAAGCGAAACGGCCGTGCCTGCCGGCTTCGCCGGCGGGCCGCTAGGGCCACGGGTACGCCTAACCGCGCACCCTCTAAGTCAAGTCAGGTGAGATGCGGCTCCTTCTCCACGACCACTCGGGCCACTCCTTCCAGGTCGCGCTCAGCCGGGAGCTGGCGGCGAGAGGCCATGTCGTGCTCCACGTGCACTCCTCCAGCTTCGCCACGGCCAAGGGCAGGCTGACGAGGAGCGGGGTCGACCCACCTACGTTCTCGGTGGAAGGCATGTCGCATGGATCGCCGTTCCGGAAGTACTCGTTCCGTCGGCGTGTTGTCCAAGAGGTCGGCTACGGCCGCCGGTTCGTGGCCAGGGCAGAGGCGTTCGGCCCTGACGTCATGGTGGTGTGCAACACCCCGTTGCTCAGCCAGGACGTGATCACCCGCTGGGCAACTCGGCGCAACGTCGGCTGCATCGTCTGGCTCCAGGATCTGTACAGCGTGGCGGTGACCAACGTCATTCGTCAGAGGAGCCCGATGCTCGTCCGCCCCGCTGTCGTCGCCCTCGAGCGGCTGGAGGCGGGGGCCCTCCGGCGCTGTGACCGGGTGGTCGCCATCTCCGAGGGCTTCCGCCCGGCCCTCGAGCGGTGGAGGGTTCCCCGGGACCACGTGCGGGTCGTCGCCAACTGGGCGCCCATCGAGGAGCTTCCTGTCCGGGAGAAGCGCTCGCCGTGGGCGACCCGTCACCAGCTGCACGACCGCTTCGTCTTCCTCTACACCGGCACCCTCGGGCTCAAGCACGACCCCGGGCTGCTGGTGAGCCTGGCCGAGCACTGGGCCGGTGATCCCGAGGTGGTGGTGGTGGTGGTGTCAGAGGGCATGGGCGCAGACTGGCTGACCGGCCAAGCCGGAGCCCGAGGACTCGAGAACCTGCGGGTCCTGGCCTACCAGCCCCACGAGGTGTACCCGGAGGTGATGGGGGCCGCCGATGTCCTTGTCGCCATCCTCGACGAGGAAGCGGGTCGTTACTCGGTTCCCTCGAAGGTCGCCAGCTACCACTGCGCCGCCCGGCCGGTGCTGGCGGTCATGCCCGAGGACAACGACGCTGCCCGGATGGTAAGAGAGGCCGGTTCCGGGATCGTCGTGCCTGCTGGCCACCGTCAGGCCTTGCTGGCCGCGTCAGAGCGGCTGCGCGCCGGCCCCGAGCTCCGCGGCCGCCACGGCGCACGAGGTCGGGCGTTCGCCGAAGCGAACTTCGACCTGGCCTCGATCGCCAGCCGGTTCGAGCAGGTGATGGACGAGGCCAGCGCCTGTCACGACCGAACCGCGCCTAGCCGTCCCTGACGGCCTCCGGGCTCGGCTGAACGTCCTGCACGCCGTCGAGCCGGGCCCTGACCCTCTCGGGGCGGGGTTGCGCCCAGTCGGCGCCAGGCAACGCCCGCCGTCGGCCGTAGGCGAACACGTCCTCCAGGGTGATCGGCTCGGCCCAGGGCAGGAACGACCGCACCGTGTGCCAGTAGACCCAGAGATCGAGACGAAGGTCGGCCTGGCGGACGTAGTACAGGTCATAGTCCGGTATCTCGTCGATCAGCCTCACGGCATCGACGCTGACCTGCCAGAGGCCTGTGCACCCCGGGCGCATCGACGTGCGGGCGGTGAGGAAGCGATGGTCGTAGGTCGCGGCTAGCGAGGGCATCTCCGGTCGTGGGCCGACCAGGCTCATACGCCCGATCGGCACCAGGAGGAGCTGGGGGAGCTCGTCGAGGTGGCTGGTGCGCAGGAAGCGGCAGAACCGGGGGAGGGGGATGTCCCGCACCTCGTACTTCGTCGCCCGCGCCGGGGCGCTCACCGGCAGTGTGCGGATCTTCACCATCCGGAACGATCTACCCCGGCGACCGACGCGGTCCTGGACGAAGAACGGCCACGTTCGCAGCGAGACGGCAGCACCGAGCGCCAAGGCAGCGATGACGGGGAGCACGACGATGGCCAAGACGGTACCGACGGTGAGATCGACCACCCGCTTCCTGGTCCCCACCGACAACGTCAGCCTCCATCCCGTGGTCTCTGAGGTCAGGGCAGGACGAGCCGGCTCCACGACGCAGACTACGGTAGTGGCGCCACCGCCTTGTCGGTGACTGGTGCCACTACCCTCCCCACCGGTGACCGTGCCGCGAACTGCCCTCAGCCCGCTGGTGGCCACGGCGAAGAGCCTGGCCATCGACGCCGTGGCCCGGGAGCTGGTACCGACGCCCTCGTTCGTGCGCATGTGGTTCCCCCAGGTGTCGCGGGGGCGGGGCGGACTCGTCGCCGGCTACGGGTACCGGTTGGTGTGGATCGCCCGTCACGCCCCCGGGGGCCTGCGATCCTGGCGGCGGGACCGGCGGGCCGCCGTTGCGGGCACAGACGTACGCGCCGACCCGTCCTGACCTGCCCCCGCCCGTGGCTGGTGTGACGTCCGCCGGCGCGCTGCGCCAGGGGGCGTGGGGGCTCACCGACCAAGTCGTCTACAGCTTGACCAACTTCGCCCTGTCGGTCCTCGTGGCCCGGTCGGTCACCCAGCAGGAGTTCGGGGCCTTCTCGGTGATCTTCGTGGCCTACGTGTTCGTCCAGGGGGTCCTGGAGGCCGTCGTGGCCGAGCCCCTCACGGTGTCCTACAGCGCCACCCCCCGCAAGGGGGCGGCGGCGCCGCTGGGCGACGCTGCCGGCTGCGTCGTCGGTGCCGGGATCGGGCTCGGGGTCGTCATCCTCGCCCTCAGCCGGCTCACGAGCGGAGCGGTGGGGGGCGTGCTCCCGGTGTTCGCCGTCGTCCTGCCCGGCCTCCTGCTCCAGAACCTGTGGCGCTTCGCCTTTTTCGCCACCGGCCGGCCCCGCGCCGCCGTCGGCAACGACCTGGTGTGGGCCGGGGCCCAGATCATGGCCATCGTGGGCCTCATCGTGGCCGGGAAGGCCTCGCTCAACTTGTTGGTGCTGGCCTGGGGAGGGGCGGGGACCGTCGCCGCCGTGGTGGGGATGTTGCAGGCGGGCGTGGTGCCCCGGCCACTGCGCAGCGGCCGTTGGCTGGCGGGCCACGGCTCCCTCAGCTCCCGGTTCACCGGGGAGTTCGTGGCCCTCTACGGCTCCGCCTACCTGGTGCAGGCCATGGTGGGAGGGTTCTCCGGGCTGGCCGAGCTGGCCAAGCTGCGGGGGGCGCTGGTCGTCTTCGCCCCGCTGAACGGCCTGCTCAACGGCCTGCGCATCGCCGTCACCCCGCTCGGGGTCCGGGTCCAGGCCAGAGCCCCGGGGCGGCTGCCGGCGCTTGCGGTTCGGCTCAGCCTGGCCGTAGGGGCGGTGGCGCTGGCCTGGAGCGCAGCCGCCCTGCTGCTGCCCACCGGCCTGGGTGAGGCGCTGTTGGGCGACACCTGGAAAGGAGCCCGGGAGGTGGTGCCCGCCATCGCCGTCACCGTGGTGGCCGCCGGCCTGAGCGTGGGCGCGTTCACCGGCCTGAGAGCCATGGTCGCCGCTCGACGGAGCCTTCGGGCCCGGGGGGCCATCGCCGTCCTCAGCCTGGTGCTCGGCGGCGCCGGTGCGGTGCTGGGGAACGCCGCCGCCGCCGCTGCTGGTTTGGGCCTGGCCAGCATGGTGGGTGTCGTGCTCATGTGGTTGCAGTACCGGCTCGCCGTCGCCGACCAGCAACGGGTGGACCAGAGCGCGGGGTCGTGACCCCCAAGGGCGGCACCAAGGGCGGGGTCGTGCTCCACGTGGCGCCCAGCCTCGACAACGCCATGGGCGGGTCGGTCCATGCCGCCCTCCAAGTTTGCAAGATGCTCATCGACGGGGGCCAGGAAGTAGAGGTGGCGGCCACCGTGGGGCCGCAGGACCAGCTCGACTACCTGACCTCGAGCTTCCCCGACGTCCCCTACCGGCTCTTTCGCCGCCGCTTCCCCCACCACAACTTCAACTCCTTCGAGCTGCGCCGCTGGCTGGCGGCCAACGTGGGCCGGTACGCGTTGGCCGACATCCACGGGGTCAACTCCTTCGCCGCTGTGTACGCCACCGGAGCGTGCCGGCGGGCAGGGGTACCCCATGTCGTCCGCCCCCACGGATCCCTCGACCCGTTCGACCTCGGAAAGCACCGGTTGCTCAAGGCCGGCTACGGGCCTGTGGTCCTGCGCCGGATGCTGGACGGCGCCGCCGCCGTGGTGCTCACCTCCGCCCTCGAGGCCGAGCGCATGCGCACCTTCGGTGCCCGGCCCCGCATCGCGGTCATGCCCCTGCCGGTGCACCCGCCGCCCACCGGTGGCGACGGCCCTTCGTTCCGCCGGCGCCACGGCATTCCGCAGGACGCACGGGTGGTGTTGTTCCTGGGCCGGCTCGACCACAAGAAGGGCCTGCAGTTCCTGATCCCCGGCCTGGCCGCCCTCAAGGCTTCCTTCGACGACCTCTGGTTCGTCCTGGCAGGGTCCGGCGAGGCGGCGCAGGAGCGCACCGTCACCGCGCTGTTGGAGGCGAACGGCGTCGGGGAATGGACGACCCGGTGCGGCTTCCTGGCCGGGGAGGACAAGCAGTCGGCCTTGGCCGCCAGCGACGTGTTCGCCCTCCCGTCGCTGTTCGAGAACTTCGGGATCGTGGTGGTGGAAGCCATGGGCGCCGGGTTGGCGCTGCTCCTGTCCGAGGAGGTCTACATCCATGACGTGATCGTCGACGGGGGAGCGGCCGAGCACTGCCGTCCGTCCACCGCGTCCTGCCGGGACGGGCTCCGGCGCCTGCTCGCCGACCGGGCTCGCATGGCGGCGATGGGGGCTCGCGCCCGGGAGGTGGCCGAGAGCCGCTTCTCGATCGAAGCGGCGAGGGAGCCCCTCGTGCGCCTCTACGCTGACGTCGTCGCCGGCCACGAGAGGATGCAGGGGTGAGCTTGAGGTTCTCCATCACCCCCAGCGCAGGCGACCTGCGGGGGGCCCTGGAGCAGGTGGCCGGCGACGTCGGCCTGGCCGCCGGCGTGGGCGACAGCGTCTTCATCAAGCCCAACTTCACCTACCCCTACTTCAAGCCCGGGGTGACGACGACCCGGGAGCTGCTAGTGGAGCTGGTCGGCCTGCTCAAGGACCTGGGCTGCCGCCGGGTCTGCCTGGGGGAGGGCGACGGTGGCTACAACACCTTCTCCATGGACACGACCTTCGAGAACTTCCGCTTGGAGGAGCTGACCCGCCGCTACGGCCTGGAGGTCGTCAACGTCGGGCGTTGGTCGAGCCAGGAGATCGAGGTCGACTCCGGCCACGGCCCCTTCCGGGTGCTGCTCCCCCGTCCCGTCTTCGAGGAGTTCGACTCCTTCATCAGCGTGCCCGTGCCCAAGGTGCATTGCATGACCACCATCAGCAACGGGGTGAAGAACCAGTGGGGCCTCATCCAGGACGTGATGCGCCTGCGCCTGCACCTGGCCTTCGACGAGATCATCACCGAGATCAACCGGCGCTTGCCCACGACGTTCGTCGTGGTCGACGGCACCTTCGGGTTGACCGCCAACGGCCCCATGCTCGACGGGGTGGCCCTCGATCTCGGCTGGATCTCGGCGTGCGACAACGTGTGGCTGAACGACGCCCTGGTGTGCCGGCTGATGGGGATGCCGCTGGCCCAGGTGAGCCATCTGGCCTACGCCGGCCGCCTCGGCCTGATGCCGGCCTCGAGCCACGACGAGATCAGCGGCAACTTCGACTCGTTCTGCGACGACCGCTTCTACCTCCGCCGCAACCCCTGGAACCGGCTGGCTAAGCTGACCTGGCACTCTCCCCGGCTCAACCACCTGGCCTACTTCTCCACCGCCTCGGGGCTCATGCACCGGGTCATGTACTCGGTGCGGTCGAAGCCGGATGAGATCAGCTTCAAGGGTGTGGACTGGCGCTAACCAACGGCGCGGACTGATCGGGATTCGTCCAGGCACCCGTCGATGACCACTTCTCCTGGGGCACGGCGAGATGCAACCCGCAGGCCTGGCCCGCCGGCCCCACTCGTGGAGTTCAGGGTTTGCCGATGACTTCTTGGATGGCCGAGATGACGGCTGGCAGCGTGTCCCACGACAGCGGCCGACCGACCCGGTAGGCGGGAAGGCTGGCCAGCTCCAGGAAAGCCACTGGGTCGCGAGG
>JBPCJK010000109.1:0-10023 GCA_051005375.1 Acidimicrobiales bacterium | reverse complement strand
GGGAACCGGTGCGCAAGGGCCGACTCGTCAACGCGCGAACGAGCCTTCGCCCACCGGATCAGATCCGGCTGCACCTCCACGCGAACGACCACGTAGTCATTCTGACCGGGGCCACCGACAGCCGCCGGGAGCCAACGAGATCTCGCGGTCAGGCTTGCTCGGTGCCGCACCGCTGGCCGGTGCGCAGGATGGCTCCTCTCGGGCTCACGCCAGAGCCGTAGTTGCGGACGACGGAAGTGGGATCTGCAACCGGCACGGGATCAGCCCTGTCCGTGCGGGTGATCGTGTCGGCGTTCTGAGCCTCGGATGCATCGTCCGCGAGCGTCACGACGGCGAGCATGCCCGACCTCGATCGACGACGCGGTCCGGGAACGTGTCGATGTAAGTCGTGCCCACTACGTGCCCACCACGGTGGACAAAGACGGTCACGGAGCGGTTGTAGCGGTCAATCGAAATCGCCTCTGACCAGCACTTCTACGACTCAAGCCGTGGTGGCTCAACCTCAGGATCCTGCTTTGCAAGCAGGGGGTCGTGGGTTCGAGTCCCATCGTCTCCACCTCCCTCCACCACCTCCACCCGCGGGTGGTTCTGCGTTCGATCTACAATCGACAGCCACAGAGGTGATCCCCAGACGATCATGGAACGCATGCCCGAGCTCGCCGAAACGATCGCTGAGGCGAATCGGCTGGGTGCCGAGGCAAGCGTCCAGCCGGAGAATGTTCCAGCCGTGCTGTTTCGTCTGTTGGAGATGCTCCACGCTCAGTCCGCTCCGACCGTGCTCGATGCGGTGATCAACGCCCTCGGGTGTGCCTGGGACGAGCATGCGTCCCTCGCGGTGCTTCCGTTCGCGGACCACCACGATGACCACGTCCGGCTCGCGGTGGCACGGGTTGCGCCGAGTGGCGTCGAGTCGGACGCTGCCCAGGAGGCCATTGCGGCTGCCTTGATCCCGCTGTCGGGCGACGCCGTGGAGGATGTTCGAGACTGGGCAACCTTCGGCCTCGGCTCGATCCTGGACATCGATTCGCAGGCAGTTCGAACGGCACTGGCTGCTCGCCTCGACGATGCGCATTTCGACACCAGCTGCGAGGCGCTCGTTGGGCTCGCCAAGCGGAAGGACGCTCGCGCCTTTGAACGGACGTTGGCCCTGCTCCAGGAGGGTTCGGTCCCGCGGTTGGCGGTTGCCTCCGCCCGAGCTCTCGGCGACTCCCGTCTCGTCCCCTACCTTCAGGAGCTACAGAGGTGGTGGGACGTGGACCCGTCGTTGCTTGCTGCCGCGATTGAAGCCAGCGAAGGAAGCAAGACACTCGAATGATGCGACCGTTTCGACAGCTGAGCGACTCTCCGATTGCTCGCCGACCTGCGTCGCCACGCTCATGTCATCCACGTCGAGACGTAGATCGGGTTCGATTGGACGAAAGGTCATGTCGAGGGTCACGCTCCACCCTCGGCAGTGAGAACTGTCGGCAGACAGTTGAGTTCCCCGCTGCTGTCACACCGGCGTCGTAGGGTGGGGGCCGCAGTCGTCCTGCGACTCGCTGGTCTGAACCAGCCGGCGATCAGCGCGCTCAAGGAGCCTGGTATGGACCAAGCTGGCAGCATCATCCCGATCGAAGGTCTGATCCAAGGCGAGAACCTCGCCGTCATGCAGCAACTTCCCGCTGAGAGCATCGACCTCATCTACATCGATCCGCCCTTCGGGACAGGTCAGGTTCGACGTCTGCAGGCGATCCGGACCGGTGCTGGTGACAAGACACGCAATGGTTTCGGTGGACGGACCTACAACTTTGAAGTCGTATCGGCGCACAACTATCGGGACGACATGCCGCTGGAAGCGTACCTGGGGTTCCTCTACGAGCGGCTGACAGAGATGTACCGTCTCTTGGCGCAGGACGGGTCGCTCTACCTGCATCTGGACTTCCACACAGTTCACTTCGCGCGGCTGATGCTCGATCAGATCTTCGGCTCGGAGCGCTTCCTGAACGAGATCATCTGGGCCTACGACTACGGCGGGCGGGCGCGTGACAAGTGGGCACGCAAGCACGACAACATCCTCTGGTACGCCAAGTCGGAGAAGTGGAAATACAACCGTGATGAGATCGACCGGATCCCGTACATGGCTCCGGGCCTGGTTGGCGCGGAGAAAGCAGCGCGCGGCAAGTTGCCGACGGATACGTGGTGGATGACGATCGTCCCGACAAATAGCAAGGAGCGGACCGGCTACCCGACGCAGAAGCCCACCAAGTTACTTGAGCGCATCATACGCGCGTCGAGTAACCCTGGGGATCTCGTAGCGGACTTCTTCGGTGGTAGCGGTACAACTGGCGTAGCTGCCAAGCGCCTCGGCAGGCGCTTCATCCTCGTCGAGGAAAACTCGGAGGCCGTCCAGATAGCAACGAGGCGTCTCGCGGCCGAGGCGGACCCGAGCCCATCGCTATTTGAGGACGCTGGATAGCAGACGCCCGGGCTGACTGATGAGCGACCGCTTTGGGATCAGCGGGGGAGGCCGCAACGCCGAAGAGCTGTTTCGACAGATGACCGGCGCAGCTCCAGCCGAGAGGGCAGCACAAGGCGACGCTCTCCTCGATGGTCACCCGGTCGAGGTGAAGCGAGCGACGAGCGTGACGCTGAACCAGGTCCGCGCCGTGAAGTATCTGCCGATCGTGGTGCACTACTCGCCCACGGACGAGTGGTACGTCATTCCCGCCCATGTGGTCATAGCAGGAGTCAGCCAGAAGCTTCGGGGCCAACACACTGAGAACCCGTTTGAATCGGCGACGCTCAGCTTGAAGAAGCTCCACGCCTGGAAGATCGAAGATCCGAGCCGCCTTCGCGAAGCGACCCTAGAGGCCATAGCAGCGAGTGACGAGTACCCTGAGCTCAGGGCCTCGATGGAGGACGTTTTGCGGGAGTCGCGAGGACTGGCAGATTCATCGCTCGAGCGCATTCGTGCCCTCCTGAACGGGCTGGGTCTTGGTACGTGATCTTGGGGCTCGGATGGCTACTGGAACGGCGTGAAGAACTCGTGGTCAACGACCGTGACATCCTTGATGCCGAGTCGGCGTTCGACGAGTAGCTCGACGAGGCGCTCGCCGTCGATCAGATCGATCGGCTTGTAGCCGGGCGCACCGGCCTGATCTTCGGCCTGCTGGGTGAAGACGCTCGTCGTGATGAAGATTCCCCGGTCGAACGGTCCGAGGGCCCCTTGGAGCTCCCGCACATGTCGCGGCGTGACCTGGTTGCCATCCGCGTACCGCTTGCACTGAACGCCGACGCGGAACGACACCACGGGATTGACTCGGAGGTGGCCCTCGACGTCGATGCCGCGGTCTCCAGCCTGGCCGACGGTTCGCAGTTGTGTGAGGCCGAGTTCGGTGAGCAATCGCTTGCAGAGGTTCTCGAAGCCGGCCGGACTCAGCGCAAGAACCGTTGACCGAACGGCCGTCGCAATCCCGACGTCGTCGAACTCGTTCGGGGTGACTGGCTCTGGCGGCTGCTCCGGATCATCGTTGTCGTCGGGCGCGGACTGACCCCACTCGTCACCGTGCTCGGTCCGGACCCGCTTGAACAGCTCATACGCCGTCTCGTGGGTCTCCTCGCTGATCGCCAGCGACCAACCCGAGTTGCTCAGCTGCCACCATCCGCGCTTGGAGCCGTCCAGGAGTCCGGCCCACACCAGGTAGTTCCGTGCCCAGTGGACCTGGTTGTCGACGCGGAGCGAGCCGCTCCTCGTTCGTTCGGCACGCTCCTCGTCCGGGATATCGAGCATCTCGACGACGAGGTCGACGACCTCACGGGGTCGTGCCGAGCCGCCAAGGTCGCGCAGCGCGTTCAGGACTGGCCAGAAGAACCGGATGAACTTCGGCCCCGGCGGCATGCCTCATGCTCGCACGGTCGTGACCGCCCGTGCCCACCACGATGGACGATTGCGGTCACAGAGCGGTCTTGGCATCAAGCGAAAGCGCCGCTGACCAGGACTGCTACAGGCCGAGCGGCGTCCACTTGGCGGTAGCCCTCGTCGATGCACCGACGGGGTTGACACGAGGCGAACAGCGTTAGATAGTACGAACAGTGTTGGGCCATGCGAACGCTGGGAGGAAGCTCACGGTGCCGGTTGAGCCACTCGGGGACCGCCGGGCCGAACGTCGAGAGTCGACGAGGCGGAGATCCTCGAAGCCGCGTGGGCGATCGTGCGCTCTGACGGGCTGGGCGCCCTCTCGCGTCGGGACCTGGCTCGAAGGGTCGGGATGCAGGCACCGTCGCTGTACCAGTACTTCGACTCGAAGAACGCGATCTACGAGGTGGTGGCCTTGAAGATGAGCTCCGCAGTGGCATCGAACACGCGGGTGACGAGGTACTCGGCGTTCGACGGAAGGGTGATGACGGCCGAGCTGTGACGGTTGCCGAGGACACCGTTCTTGGTCATGGTGCTTCTCCTTGGTCTGGAGCTGGAGGAGGTCGTCGAGCCTCCTTCCGGTGAGGTCAGAGGTCGTCGGTTCGGATGTCCATCCCGGCGGTGGCCAGGCCAATTTCCAGGCGGTCGCGCTGGCGCGCCGTCAGCGGCCCGGCGGCCGGTGGTACCACGGTCGTGGGCACCTCCAGCAGGGTGGCGGCGTGAACGAGCAGACGGTCGTAGGCCACCAAGTCGGCGTCCCAGCCCTCGCGCGTGGGCTGTTCGTAGCCGACCAAGCCCCGCCGCCGCCGGCGGAGCTCGTCGCCGATCTCTCGGATCGACGGCTGGCTGCTCACCGGATGCCGCCCCGGATGGGACGCAGCGATCCACCCCTGCGGGAGAGTCTCATGGCTCCATGACGATCCAACCTCGCCGCTGGAGCTCGGCCGCCAGCGCCTCATCGGGCACCTTGTGTAGGTCCTTGATGCGCTCGTCGGCGACGCGGTTGAACACCGGTGAGGGCACAGAGCCTGGCGATGCCCCTCCTGGCTCGGTCTTCAACTCCACCTGGGTCCCCGCTTCGGCCTCGGCCTCGAGGCGGGCGACCAGGGCGTCGGCCTCGTCGTGGGTGAACCTCCCGCCGGCCTGGCGCTGGGTCAGACCGAGCGGCCCGCGGGCATCCCGGAAGTCAGTGTGCCCGGCGGCCAATAGGAGCTCGGTGAGGTGCTTCATCTGTCGAGCAGTCGCCGGGGGCCCGGACTGCTGACCGAACGCCATGATCGACCTCCAACAGCTCGATGTTCGATGCCAGGTGGCCGGACGGCTTTCGCTCGCCGGCCTGCCACATGCCGCCCTTTGACGAGACTGACCTGCCTGCCTGTGTCAAGGGATCTGGGTGAGCCACAACCGGTGGCCGACGGTCAAGCTCAAGGTCTTCACCTCGACCGTACATCGCTGTACCGAACCTCGAGGTGGATCCGTTGCTGATCCACCTGAGTCGCACCCTCTGACTCGTCTACACCGATGCTGTCGGCGAAGCCGTCCGGGTTGGCCACGACAATGCCGCTGAAGCCCAGGCGTTGGCCGGGCGTGACCTGTTCCGGAGATTCCCCCACTCCCGTCAACTGGACCCACAACCGACCGCCTGCGCAGCCCAGCCAGAAGCCCTCGTTGGCGGGAACCGACTGGACAGGCAGGTTGTCCCCTTCGACCCGGCTCCCGGCCATCTTGGCAAGCCGGTCAGTGTCGGAGAAGGCAATGGAGGCATTGTCCACGGTAGGCGTGCCGCCGCAGGCGGCGGGTCCTCGGGGCGAGCCACGACGAAGACGGCCAGGGCCGCTCCCACCACCGTGATGCCAGCGGCTGTCGTCTGGGCCGGTCGTTGCCGGAAGCGAGTGCGCACCCAGCGCCCCAACCCGGCCAGTGGCAGGAGGGGCCACAGGATAGGAACGGGTCGTTGCCGCTCGATGAGGTCCTGGCTCAGCGCTGCGCAGCTGGCACAGGACAGCAGATGGCCGCCGGCGTCGAGGTCGTGCTGCCTCCGACGGTCGCCCGCGGAAAAGGCGAGGAGAACCGGCCGGCAGGTCAGGGTGCTCATCAGCAAGGAGGTGGAGCTGGCCAAGCTGGAGGCCAGGGATGAGATCTCCAAAGCCTCCAAGGCCGGGGCGCTCCTGGCGGCAACCGGCGTAGCCGCCTTTCTTGGACTGTTGTTGTTGTCGTTCGCCGTCGCTTGGGGGCTGGCGGCGGTGATCCCCACCGGTCTCGCCTTTCTCGCCGTCGGCGTCGTGTACCTCGGCGTCGCCGGGCTTCTGTTTGGCAGAGGACGAGAGCAACTGGCCGAGGTCAGTCCGGCTCCTGAGCAGACCATGGCGACCTTGAAGGAGGACGTCCAGGTGGCCAAGGCAGCACTGTCTCGAGGAGCGGGCAGTTCGACGCCCGCATCCGGGAGGTGGAGCTGACGTGGGCTCCAGCAGCGAGGAGTTGACCCAGGAGGTACAGCGAGCCCGGGCCGACCTCGCTTCCACCCTTGAGGCCGTCGGCGACCGAATCGCCCCGAAGAAGGTGGTGGCCCGGGCCAAAGACGACGTGGCCGAGCGGGTTGAGACCGTCCGTGAGCGGGTGAGCCCCGCCCGGATGTTCGAGCGGCGGACCGAGAGCCTTCGTCTCGGCATCCGCGATGTCCAGGAGTCGCTGATGGCAACGTTGGGAAGGAGTGACGACATGGTCCGTGAGAACGAGCTCGAAGAAGCCCGGCTCCCGAGGGTCACGGGCGCCGTACGAGGACAGTCGCGACGCTTGACTGCGCACGCTGACGATGTCGCTGGCACGGTTGCTGATCGGGCCCAACGGGCTCCGGGCACCCTCCGGGACAAGGCGGAGGGGAACCCCCTCGTAGCCGGCCTCGCCGCCTTTGGGGGAGGCGTCCTTATGGCCTCGTTGCTGGCACCTTCGGACCGTGAGCGCAAGGTTGCCCAACAGATCAAGGTGGAGCGCCCAGCCCGTGAAGGACCGGGCGCTCCACCTTGGCCGTGGTGCCGCCGAAGAGTTGCAACAGGCGGCAGAGGACAGCACCGAGCAGGTCAAGCAGCGGGCCAGCGGCGCCGCCAAACAGGTCAGGCAGCAAGCCAAAGCCTCGACCGAGCAAGCCAAAGGCCAGGCCAAGGGTGCAGCAGGTCAGGTGAGGAGCCAGACCAAGGCGGCGTCGAGCCGGGTCAAGGCAGAGCAAGCGGCGATCGGCCACGACGAAGACAAGGGCCCGGTAGTCGGCGCCTGCGGCTCGCTCGCCACCGCTTTGATGAGCCGAACCAAGAGCAAGAGCGCACCCCTCCACCCCTCCATCCCTTCATCCGACAGGAGCCATAGATGCCCCAGCTCACCTTCGAAGACGTCCAGGCGCTGGTCGGCGCCGACCTCATCGACGCCGACGGAAGCAACGTCGGCAAGATCGAGGACATCTACCTCGACAGTGACACCCAGGAGCCCGAATGGGCGCTGGTCCACACCGGGCTGTTGGGCCGCAAGCTCCACTACGTCCCCCTCAGAGGCGCCAGCGTGTCAGACGACTCGCTGCAGGCCGGCTACAGCGAGTCCCAGATCAAAGCGGCCCCTGGCATCGATCCCGATGTCGAGCTGTCCCCCGAAGAGGAGGCGGAGCTCTACCGGCACTACGGCGTGGAGGCCGAGCCCCGAGTCCTGAAGGCCGGTGACGTTCAGCCGGCTCCAGTTGGAGACACGGGCTACGACACCAGCGGCCCCACCACCGAAGAGGCCATGACCCGCTCCGAGGAGCAGCTGCAGGTGGGGACGGTGCGCCGGCCCTCGTCGTTGGTGCGGCTCAGGAAGTACGTCGTCACCGAGGACGTGCAGGTCACCGTCCCGGTCCAGCGCGAGGAGGTGCGCGTCGTGCGCGAGCCGATCACCGACGACAACCTCGGCGCGGCCACGGAAGGGCCGGAGCTCTCCGAGGAGGAGCACGAGCTGACCTTGATGGAAGAGCAGGTGGTGGTGGACAAGCAGGTGGTGCCCAAGGAGCGGGTGCGTCTCGACAAGGGCGTGACCAGCGACGAGGAGGTCGTCTCTGAGCAGGTGCGCAAGGAACAGATCGACCTGGAACAGGAGTAGCCCCGCCGACATCGCCATCGCTCTGAAGCTGAAGGGGAAGGTGGGGAGACTGCTCGGCCTGGGCTCGACGGTGGTGACGGTCTGGGGCATCGCCAAGTGGCCGGTGCTGCTGGTGATCGTCAGCTTGATGTTCTCCCTCCTCTACTGGGCCTCGCCCAACGTCAAGCAACCGGGCTTCCCCTGGATCAGCCCAGGCGGGCTGGTGGCGGTGGTCGTCTGGCTGCTGGCCTCGGGGGCGTTCGCCGTGTACGTCGGGAACTTCAGCTCCTACAACAAGACCTATGGGGCCCTCGGGGGGGTGATCGCCTTCCTCGTCTGGCTGTGGATCTCGAACATCGCAGTTCTCCTCGGAGCCGAGTTCAGTGCCGAGCTCGAGCGAGGCCGTCAGATCGAGGCCGGCCACCCGCCCGAGGAGGAGCCGTTCCTGGAGCCACGCGACACTCGGAAGATGAAGAGGTAGCCGTTGCTGGTGCCGCCGAGAGGCGGGCGACGCTCAGGGCGAACAGGGCCAGCCACCCCGCCACCACGAGGGCCAAGCCGCTGTAGGCGGCCGTAGCCGGCCAGGTGGGACCGCCGTGGGCCTCGCGCAGAAGGATGTCGGTGTTGCGCACGAAGGCGACCTGGCGAGTGGGCAGGGCGGGGATGGCACTGGCGCCGATCTTGTCGTCGGCCGGGAGGTAGATGGGAGCAGCCATGACCTGGTTCCCACGCTGGAGGCCGACCATCGACTTCCAGGTTCCGGTCACCGGCACCGGTCGAGACGACCGGTAGCGGCCCGGTCCCACCTGGCGCAGCTCGGCCATGACCCGGCCCCCACCCTGCCAGGCGACCACCCCAAAGGCGCTGGCGTCGACGGCGGCGTCGGCAGGTTGCAGCTCCACCTCGACGTTGGCCAGCGCACCCACTGGCTCGAGGCGGATGAGCGCCTGGACAGGGCCCACCTCCCGGGGGAGGGGGTAGGCGAGGACGAGTGCCAGGGCGACGAGGCCTACGACCACGGCGGGGGTCCCCACGACGTCACCGCGGCCCGATGGGTGAGGGGCGACGCCTGCATCAGCCGGACCAACCGCCTGCGCCCGGCTCAGGCCGGCGCCCACCACGGCGGCGGCGATGGCGGCGAGCACCGACAGGATGGCGGCCTTGGGCAGCACTGCGGCGGAGACCGGGAACCAGTGGAGCGCCGCCACCAAGGGGATCTCCCCGGCCAGGCCGACCGTCCCCACCAGCGCCCCGCTGACCACCGCGAACCGCAGCCGTCGCTCCGTCCCCACCGAGTACCCGGTCGCCTCCACGGCCACGGCAGCGGCAAGGTAGAGGGGGAAGCGGGGCACGGTGTGGTTGAGGGCGCCGCCCACCAGCAATGCCACCACCCCCCGCAGGACGAGGAAGGCCAGTACGGCCTTCAGCGCCCCGCCCCGGCCCAGCGCCACCCGGGCCAGCACCAGGGCGAGTCCGGCGGCGATGGCGACCAGCACCGGGAGGTAGACCACCTGGAACTGGGGGACGCCGAAGTCGAACTCGCCCTGGTAGACGGTCAGGCCGGTCAGGATGGCGCCGAGCACGACGACCTCGACGATGCGACCGGGCAGGGTCGGCGTCGCTCCCGGCTTCCCCTCCACCAACATGAGCCACAGGGCGATGGGGGCCAGGCCACCGCCGGTCACCAGCATCAAGTGCGTCGGGCTCCACAGGGTGACGTCAACCCCAAAGGCGACGTGCCACAGGTTGTCGAGCGGGAAGGCGACCAGCCCACCCAGGCCCAGAGCGCCCAGGAGCACGGCCGACCAGGGCACGTGCAGGCCCGCCACCCGCTTGCCCACCGGCGCGTGCTCGAGGGTGGCGAACAGCACCACCACCCCGGCGGTGACCAGGAGGCCGCCGAGGGCGAGCACGATCATGGTGTGGGAGGGGGTGAACAGGTTGTCGTCACGGCCGAAGTCGATGTGGAAGGCGACGTCCCAGTACAGCCCGAACAGGCCGATGCCCAGCAGGAACAAGCCGGTGAGCAC
>JBPCJK010000108.1:0-22756 GCA_051005375.1 Acidimicrobiales bacterium | reverse complement strand
GGTCGACAACCGGTGCTCGATCTACGAGCACCGGCCCAGGACCTGTCGCACCTACGACTGCCGGATCTTTCCTGCTGCCGGGCTCGAACCCGACGATGACGACAAGGTCCTGATCGCTCGGCAGGCGAGTCGTTGGCGGTTCAGCTTCCCCACTCAGGCCGACCGGAACCAACACGACGCCGTCCGGGCGGCGGCGACGTTGCTTCACGGGCGCGCCGGCGTCTTGCCGGACGGCGCCGTTCCGATGAACGAGACGCAGCTCGCCGTGCTTGCGGTCGAGGTTCACGACGCCTTTCTTGGGCGCGAGGAGGCGACGGGTCGAACGACCGTCGTCGATCCGGATCCCGAGGTCGTGCGCGTCGAGGTGGTGCGCCGGACGGGAGGCCCGGACGCCACCTGAGATCACCCTGCCTCCAGGGCCAGCAGGGTGAGCTTGGCCTCCCGGCCACCGGCGTAGCCGCCCACCGAGCCGTCGGAGCGCACCACCCGGTGGCAGGGGACCACGACGGGCAGTGGGTTGGTGGCACAGGCGGTCCCGACGGCGCGCACCGCCTTCGGGCTACCCGAGAGTCGGGCCACCGTGGCATAGCTCTCCGTCTTGCCGTAGGCGATGTCGCGCAGGTGGGCCAGCACCTGTCGACGGAAACCGCCCGACAGTCGCAGATCCAGGGGCACGTCGAACACTGCTCGGCTGCCGGCGAAGTACTCGTCGAGCTCTCGGGCCACCACGTCCAACCTGCTGGGAGCGTGGAGGATGCGCGGGCTGATCTTGTCGGCCAGACCTGCCAACACCTGGTCGTGTCCTTCGCAGGCGTAGGAGACCCGCACCAGGCCCTGGTCGGTGGCTGCCAGCAGCAGCGGTCCCACCGGGGAGTCGACGGTGCGGTAGGCAACGTCGAGCAGGCCGTCCGCCTCGGCGGCGGCGACCAACCTGGCGTGCAGGCGACGGTTGGCATCGTCGTCGATCATCGGAAGGGAGGCGAACACCTCCGCGTCCACTCCTCCCCCGTGGGACGACGTGGTGGTGACGTTCATCGGGACCCTCCCTGGTAGATGGCACGCAGCTTCTTCATCCCGTCGGCCGTCGCTCTGCGGGCGGCGGCCTCGGAGTTGCCGAGGATGGCGGCGACGTGGGCATGGGGCAGACCGCCGAGGTGGTGGTAGGCGATGGCCTGGCGCTGCTTGAGCGGCAGCGATCTCAGCGCCGACCATAAATCGTCGTCCCGTGCCTCGACGGTCCCTTCGCCGCTGGCACCTTCGGGGAGCTCCTCGACGGGGACGGGGTTCCTCGCGGTGGCCCGGTGCTGGTCGATGGCCTTGCGTTTGGCGATGGTGACCAGCCACGCCTCGACGTTGGCGTCCGCATCCAGCTCGGGGTAGGCCCGCAGTGCCGCCAGGAACGTCTCTGACCAGGCGTCCTCCGCCCATTGGGGACCGACGACCGCACGGCAGACCCGCAGCACGGTCGGCCCGTGTTCGGCGACGACATCCTCGAACGGCTTCCGTCTCCCAGCCGCGCCACCCTTGCCGGGGTCGGGAGCGGGAGAGGGGTCATTCAAGCTCTCCCCCATGCTCAGCACGGCCACGGTTCGCTCACGGGTCACGGCGGGTCATCGCCGTAGGTGGTACGGCCACGGCGGATCATCGCCGTAGGTGGTACAGCGATCGAGTCGATCGTCCTGTGAGCTCTCACGTTTGTCCCCTTCGGCGTGACCGCCCTGTCGTCGCTCGGGCGATGGGCTCCCTCTGCGGTAGACGCCGCCGGGACGGGTTTCGTGAGTCGCGCCGTCAACGCTCCGTCATCAGCCACCCGAGACGGCAGGCAACACCGCCACCTCGACGCCCTCGGCCACGATGGTTTCCACGTCATCGAGGTCCCGGGTGTTGTCGGCGCCCACGAAGATGTTGACGTGGCGGCGCAGCTCGCCGGCTTCGTCGCGCACCCGTCGGCCGACGGCGGGATGGGCAACGGCGAGGGCGTCGATCACCGCCGCGACCGTGACCGGCGGGGGCAGGTCGAGCTCGATGCTGCGCGCCTCGCCGGCGTGCGTCCGCAGAGCCGAGGCCAGGCGGACGACGACCCTCAGGGAAGGACCGCCGTCTTCACGCACAGCACGGGGGGCAGGTGGCGGGCAAGCTCCCGCCATGACCGGCCGGCGTCGGCCGAGGCGAAGACGTCGCCGGTGCGGGTGCCGAGGTAGAGCCCGGTGGGGTCGAGGGCGTCGGCCGAGAAGCCGTCCCGCAGCACGGTGATCCAGGCGTTCTCCTGGGGCAAGCCGTTGTCGAGGCTCGCCCAGGAGCCGCCGCCATCGCTGGTGCGAAACACCCGGAGCTGACCGTTGGCCGTGCACCGGAACTCGTCCGAGGTGAGCGGCAGCACGTAGGCGGTGCCCGGTCGGTTCGGGTCGGCCACCACCGGGAAGCCGAAGGTCGACGGCAGGATGTCGGCACCGACCTCCTGCCAGCGGCCACCGAAGTCGTCCGATCGGTACACGCCCCAGTGGTGCTGGAGGAAGAGGGTGTCAGGCTGGGCCGGGTGGCGGTCGACCTTGTGCACGCACTGGCCAAACTCCGGTGTCGGCTCCGGCAGGAACGGTGCCCGGATGCCCACGTTGGCCGCCTCCCAGCTCAGCCCATCGAGGGTCCGGTAGAAGCCGGCGGCGGAGACGGCCACGCCCAGGCGGGGTCCGCCGGCGGGGTCCACCACCACGGTGTGGAGGCACAGCCCGCCGCCCCCGGGCTGCCACTGGGGGCGGTGGGGGTGATCCCACAAGCCCTGGTCGAGGTGGAAGGACTGGCCACCGTCGTCGGAGCGGAACAGCGCCGCCGGTTCCACCCCGGCGTAGATGACATCCGGCTGGGTTTCGCTCCCCGGTTGCAGCTGCCACACCCGGGCGACGGCGGCGTCGGTGTCGGCGGGGAAGGCGAGTGTCTGGGGTTCGGGCTCCTCCCAGGAAGCACCCAGGTCGTCCGACCGGTAGACCGACGGGCCCCAGTGCGAGCTGGTGGCGCCCACCAGCAGCCGGGCGCGGTGGTCACGGCAGTCGAGCACGGCGGCGTAGATCTCCTCACCCCGGAACCACGGACCGGCCAGCTCCCAGCGGTCCCGCTCGGGCCCGGCGGCCAGGGCGAACAGCCCCTTGGTGGTGCCGACCAGCACCACGACGTCCCCCGCAGACGCATCCATCCGCCCCGGTCCGACCATCGCTCGGATGCTAGGAGCGTCGCCCCGCCCGTGCCAGGTGGGCGACCGTGGTGAGACACTGACCTGGTGGACCGAGACCCGTCGATACTCCACCCGTCGATCCTCCACCCGTCGATCCTCCACGTCGACATGGACGCCTTCTTCGTCTCTGTGGAGGTCGGGTGTGACCCGTCCCTCGCCGGCCGGCCGGTCATCGTTGGGGGATCCGGGGGACGGGGCGTGGTGGCCTCGTGCTCCTACGAGGCCAGGGCCTACGGCATCCACTCGGCCATGCCGTCGGCTCGAGCCCGGCGGCTGTGCCCCACGGCGGTGTTCCTCCCCGGCCGCTACCAGCTCTACCAGGACTACAGCCGCCGCCTGCACGAGGTGCTGCGCGCATTCACCCCCTTGGTGGAGGGCATCGGGCTGGATGAGGCGTTCCTCGACGTCGCCGGCGCCCACCGACTGCTGGGCACTGGTGAGCAGATCGCCGTGTCCATCCGCGGCCGGGTGCACGACGAGCTCGGTATGTGGGCGTCAGTGGGCGTCGCCACCAGCAAGTTCATCGCCAAGCTGGCGTCAAAGGCGGCCAAGCCGCGGGCATCGCTGGCCGGGATCGACCCCGGCCTGGGGGTGAAGGTGGTGGAACCCGGCACCGAGCTGGCCTTTCTCCACCCCCTGCCCGTCGGCGCCCTGTGGGGGGTGGGGCCGGCCACCCGCAGCCGCCTCGACGGCATCGGTGTCGCCACCATCGCCGACCTGGCGGCGATGCCCCTCGAGGGCCTGGTCGCCGCCTTGGGCAAGGCCATGGGCCAGCACTTGCACGCCCTCGCCTGGGCCCGTGACGTTCGTGCCGTCGAGCCGGAGCGAGCA
This sequence comes from Acidimicrobiales bacterium, assembly GCA_051005375.1. GTDB lineage: Bacteria > Actinomycetota > Acidimicrobiia > Acidimicrobiales > CADCSY01 > JADDRA01. Next base: position 18,699 of record JBPCJK010000108.1, on the reverse strand, counting down.
GCCAAGTCGGTGAGCCACGAGGAGACCTACGAGCGCGACCACCACGACGTTGCGCCCCTGCGGCGGGAGGTGGTGCGGCTCTCGGACGCCGTCGCCTCCCGACTGCGAGAAGCCGGGGTGGCCGGGCACACCTTGACGCTCAAGGTCCGCTTCGGCGACTTTCGCACCATCACCCGATCGCGCACGGTGCGGACTCCCCTCAACGCCGGGCCGGAGATGGCCAGGGTGGCGTTGAAGCTGCTCGACTCGGTGGACCCTTCCCCTGGGGTTCGCCTGCTCGGGGTGGGCGTGTCCAACCTGGTGGCCCAGGCCAGCTTCCAGCCCACGTTGGACAGCGCCGACGCCGACGCCGAGGAGGTGGCTCGAGCGGTGGAGGCGGTCCGACGCCGCTTCGGGGCCCGGGCGGTGGGACCGGCGTCGTTGCTCGGTGGCGACGGCCTCGAGCTGAAGCGGCGGGGAGACCAGCAATGGGGGCCCTCGGGTAGGAAGGGGGGATGAAGGTTGGCCCGGTCAGACCCCCATGGTCTTCGGCCGCCACTACTGACAAGAATCGCTGGTCCAACAGCCGCCGGCCACTCCCGCCGCCGAAGGCGGCTCTGTCTGGATGGCGGCCTGGCGAGTAGCCACGGCGGATTATTGCCGTAGGCGGTAAAGAGCTCGCCCATGTGGCCTTCAGTGCGGAGGTCGGCCGGCTTCGCCGGTCGGCCGGAGCTCGATCAGTTCATCGACGAACCTTTGGTTCGTCGATGATTCACTTCGTGCCTAGGCTTGCACGATGGAGGACCGGGAGGTCATCGAGGCGTTCGTGGCCGGTGGCGCTCGCCACGCCTTCGGGCCCAAGCTGCACATCGAGGGTGACTGCCTCAGCTTCGACGGGTGGTGGGAAGCCGCCTTTCGCATCTCCTCTGACACCTTCGCCGTGCGGGACGAAACGCCCCCCGAGCAGTCCGGCGTGATTGACGAAGTGGCCGCCCAGCTGCGGAGTCGCGGAGCCCGAGTGGTAGGTGCCGACCCCACCTTGCTCGTGGCCATCACCTACACCAGCATCGACCTAGGTGCGGCCGACTGGACATTGTGGTCGCGCGACGCAGCGACGGCGGAGGCAGCGCTGAGGACCCGGGCCAGCGGAGAAAGCTTCCTCAGCGACGCCTCCCCCATGGGGTCGTCGTCGATGTCTTACGCCGCAGAGATGGGTGGCGCTCGGCGCAGCGCCGGGCTGCCCGCCCTGGTCGTGCTGACCGTCGGGGTCGACCCGGCTGCGGCCGCGATCATGGCCGCGGCGCTCTCCGACTGCCGGATCGAGTCCCGCACCCTCGACGAAGTGAGCCCCGATGCCTACGGCACCCTGCTGGCCAACCTGGTCCTGGTCGACGCCACCTCCCAGCTCGGCAAAGACTTCCTGGCCGGCGTCGGGGGTGACGGCCATGGCGTGCCCCTGGTGGCCATCAGCGACGAAGGCTCGCTGGTCGGCGCCGACGCCACCGTCGACCCCGCCTCCCCGCCGGCAGAGTGGGCCGGCCACATCCGCAGCCTCCTGCCCTAGCCGAATCACGGCCCCCGCCCCATCGGGTCCATGTGATCGCCGCCGTTCTGGCCCGAGGAATGGCTGCTCCAGCGAGCGATTCAGGGTCCAGAAGCAGGGGTGGCAGGAGCGAGCAGCCTTCCCCCCCCCCCGGATCAGCGGCCGTTGACCGAGAAGTGCATGTAGTCCTTGCTGGCCCGCCAGGCGCCGCCCCAACCCCAGCCCTGCTGGGCGAACGCCGCTGTCACCACGTCGCCCGGTTCGATCATTCCCGGCCGTTGCCGCGCCCGATCGGTGTAGGCCGAGGCAAGTTCCGGCAGCACCAAGGCACCCCTGACGTAGGGGTTGTGGAAGGGGTTGACGTCCACGGCGCGCCCGTAGGCGTGCTCCGACCACGAGGTCGTCCCCCGGGACGGCCGGCACACGAAGGCCGAGGTGTTGTTCCCGTCACCGGTGGGGGCGGCATCGAGCTCCTCGGGTCGGGTGACGCGCATCTCCTCGATGGGATAGCGGTGCTCGTACAGTTGGCGGAAGACCTCGACCACGTCGTCGGAGGCGGAGGCGTTGACCAGGAGCTCGCCGGTGTGGGGGCGCTCGTCGAAGCCCCAGAAGCTCACCGCCAGGTAGCGGAGGTCGTCCAACCCGACCGGACAGGCCGATTGCCAGGTGGAGCGGGCGGCGACCTCCTCGGGCACCGGTCCGACGGCTGAGGCGAAGTCCCCGCCTCCAGGGGGCGCCAGCAGGTCGATGGTGGGCACGGCCCGGTCCTGCAGCTCGGGCGGGGTGGGCTGCACCTCGCCGTAACCGTTGGCGTCCACCGGCAGGGGGCGGGTCCCGAGCCACGAGGGGCGCCCGTTCTGGGGGTTGTCCGTCTGACCACCGGTGCCGGCGCCCGCGGCGGGCGCCTCGGTTGGGACGACACCGGCGCTGGAAGTCGTCGTCTCGGCGGCGGCCTCTTGCCGTGGCGCGTCCGGAGTGCGCCCACAGGCAGCGATGACTACGACCCCTGCCAGCAGGACGGGAAGGGCGGACCCCATTCGCCGACGCAGCTGCATCCATCGAGGCTACGGGGAGAACGGGGGACGATACGCTCAAAGACGGTATGGGACGCCACCGCCCGCGATGAGTTCTGTTCTGGCAGTGGAAGCGTTGCCGTCGACACGCCGGATCCGCTGCCAGAGGCGGGGCTTGGGTCTCATTTCGGGCTGGACGATGGAGGTTGGTCATGGAGATCGAGCACATCTATGCCAACAAGGGTGCCCCCCGGAGAGCACCGGCAGCACTTCCAGGGCGGCGCCAACCTCCAGGCCCTGGGCAACCCCTTCCCGGACGGGCCGGCGGTGTTCGCCGTCCACTTCCAGGCCGGGGGACGGACCAAGCCCCACGTCCACCGGTCCGGACAGGTGCTCCACGTCACCGACGGCCGGGGACTGGTGGGTGACATCGCCGGCCGCCGGCTGGTCGGACCCGGTGACGTCGTGGTCACCATGGCCGGCGAATGGCACTGGCACGGCGCCACCGTGGACTCCCCGATGACCCACGTCACCATCCAGATCGCCGGCGACCCCGTCGACTGGGATGTCGACCAACATGACTGGGCCGACGACTACCAGCAGTAGCCCGCAGCCGCCACCACGGAGGCACCCGGCTCCGTCCACCGTGGTTCTGTTCGTGGATCGTAAGGGATGGCCCCGTGGCTGGACCGTCGATGGGCTACCTTCAGCCATGGCCCATCCCCGAGCTGGCGATGTCGCCCCCTGGGCTGCGGGCGCCAACGTGGGTGACGCCGTGGTGACCAGCTGTCGCCAGTGAGCGGCGTGACGCTGGTCCCCGGCGCCGCCTTTCCCGACCTCGACCTCACCGACCACGCCGGCAACGCCCGCCACCTCTCCGAGCTGGCCGCCGACGACCCGGTGGTCCTGCAGTTCTACCGGGGGTGGTGGTGCCCCAAGGAGCAGGCCTACTTCCAGCGCCTGGTCCGGCTCCAGGACGAGGCCGAGGTCGCCTACAGCCGCATCGTCTCGGTGAGCATCGACCCGCCTCAGGTCCAGGCCGCCTTCCGAGCCGGGGTCGGCGCCCGCTGGACCTTCCTCTCCGACGAGGACCGTCGCTGGCAGGACCGCCTCCCCTTGGTGGAGGAGACCGACACCGCCCACCGCCCCTACCTGCCGGCGGTGTTCACCCTGCTGCCTGACCTCACCATCCACGCCGCCTACAACGGCTACTGGTTCTGGGGCCGACCCAGCAACGAGGAGCTGCGCCAGGACCTGCGGGCCATCACCAGGGCCATCCGCCCCGACTGGGAGCTTCCCCACCAGTGAGCTGGTGCTGGTTCGCCACCCGATCCGAGCGCCCCGAAGGCGCCATGGCCACTGCGGCGACGACGTCGACCGACGGCAGTGACGCCGGGTTCCTCGCCGCCTGGGACGCCGATCACGACGAGCCCGACGGGGCGGCCAGGATCGACGCTCGGGCCATCGACCCCAAAGGGGCGAGCGCAGTCGTCTCTCTGGCGCTGGCGCCGAGGGGGGTCAGCCTTTTGTTCGACGACCTGGCCGTGTCCCAGGCCATCCGGTCGGTGCTGTCCATGCCACCACCCGGCGCCCTTTCCACCCTCTCCCAAGGCGACGCCCGGTTCGTGGGCGCCGTAACCGTGGTCCACGGCGACGACCTGGGCCGGCTCGGCCACGACCCCTTCGCCTCCGTGTTCCCCGCCCGCCTCCTGCGAGTCGAGCCGGGTCTGTTCGGCCGGATGCCGGCGCCCGCCGGCCCGGTGACCCAGCGCTACGGGGCCGGGAACCCCTGGCCCTGGGATCGCTTCTCGAGCTGAGCTTCGATGCCCAGCCGACCCATCGCCGACTACGCCATGTTGTCGGACTCCCACTCCTCCGCCCTGGTGAGCGGTGAGGGCTCGGTCGACTGGCTGTGCCTGCCCCGCTTCGACTCGCCGTCGGTGTTCGGGCGCCTGCTCGACCCCGACGCCGGGCACTGGTCCATCCGTCCCGCCGGCGACTTCGAGTGCCGTCGCCGCTACTTGCCGGAATCGCTGGTCCTCGAGACCCAGTTCGAGACGCCCGATGCGATGCTCATGGTGACCGACGCCCTGGTCTTCGCCGCCAAGGAGCGTGCCCACCAGATCGGCACCGACGCACCCCACGTACTGGTGCGGGTGATCGAGGTCACCAAGGGGCGGACGACTCTCGACGTCGAGTTCGCACCCCGGCCCGAGTACGGGCTGGTCCACCCCCGTCTGCATGCGGTCGACGGGGGTCTCCTCTCCCTCGGGGGCGCCGAAGTGCTGTGCCTGTCCGGCCCCGAGCCGACCACGGTGGCATCGGGCATGGCCACCTGGACGTTGGCCCTGGCAGAAGGTGACAAGGTCGCCTTCGCCCTGCAGCACGGGGTCGCCTGGCGCCCCTTCCCGGAGCCCTCCAAGGCCAAGGACATCGAGAAGCGCTTGGCCGACACCGTCAAGGCGTGGGAGTCGTGGTCGGAGTTGCACCAGTCCTACGACGGTCCCTGGCGGGACCTGGTGCACCAGAGCGGGCGGGTGCTCAAGGGGCTGACCTACCAACCCACGGGCGCCATCGTGGCGGCTCCCACCACCTCACTGCCCGAGGAGGTGGGCGGGTCGCGGAACTGGGACTACCGCTACTCCTGGATCCGCGACGCCAGCATGACCATGAACGCCCTGTGGGTGGCGGCGTGCCCCGACGAGGCGCAGCGCTTCCTCGACTGGATCATCCGCACCGCCGGCACCTCCCTCAGCCAGGACCACGGGCTGCAGATCATGTACGGCGTGGGAGGCGAGCACGACCTGTCGGAACGGGAGCTTCCCCATCTCCAAGGGTGGCGGGGCAGCACGCCGGTGCGGGTGGGCAACGGAGCCTGGAACCAGCACCAGACCGACATCTACGGCGAGCTGCTCGACGCCGTGTTCCGGCTGCGAGACCAGATCGGGGAGATGGACGCTGCCACCCGGGGGTTCCTCGAAGAGGTGGCCGACGCCGCCGCTGCCGCCTGGCACCAGCCCGACCAGGGCATCTGGGAGATGCGGGGCGAGCCCCAGCACTTCTTGTACTCCAAGCTCATGTGCTGGGTCGCCCTCGATCGTGCCATCGCCCTGTTCGAGCACCAGACCGAGGTCGATCACGTGGCCGCGTGGGCTCTGACTCGGGAGGAGGTGCGGGCCGCGATCCTCCACCAGGGGTGGGACGACCAGGTGGGGGCCTACACCCAGGCCTTCGGCAGCAAGACCCTCGACGCCTCCGCCCTCATGTTGGCCATCACCGGTTTCCTGCGGGCCGACGACCCCCGCATGGTGGCCACCATCGAGTGCGTGGCCATGGACCTGGCTGCTCCTTGCGGGCTCATTCGCCGCTATATCGACGACGACGGTGTCGGCGGCCAAGAGGCGACCTTCGTCTTGTGCACCTACTGGCTGGTGGAGTGCCTGGCCCTGGCCGGCCAGGTGGATAGGGCCAGCGAGCTGTTCGAGAGGGTCAGTGCCTACGCCAACGACGTGGGTCTCCTGAGCGAGGAGGTCGATCCCATCGGGGGTGACCTCTTGGGCAACTTCCCCCAGGCCTTCAGCCACGTGGGCCTGGTCAATGCCGCCTGGGCCATCTCCCAGGCCCGCCCAGCGCCGCCGAGCTGAGCTCGCCCTTCAGCTCGGGCGCTGGCATCCCCCGGGTGGGATGCGGGTGGAAGGCGTAGCCCGAGCCCCACACCGTGCGGATCAGTGAGGGGGCGGCGGGGTCGGTTTCGATCTTCTCCCGCAGGCGACGGACGTGCACGGTGACGGTCGAGCCGTCACCGACGGTGTAGCCCCAGACCTGCTCGAGCAAGGTCGCCCGGTCGAGGGCGTCGAACGGGCGTCGGACGAAGTACAAGAGCAGGTTGAACTCCAGGGCGGTGAGGGCCACCAGCTTGCCCCGGACCAGCACCTGGCGGGTGCGCTCGTTGATGGTTACGGGACCGGCCACCACACAGCCCCTGGCCTCTGCGGACGTGGATCGCCGGGCCCGACGCAGGACGGAGTTGACTCGGGCGGCCAGCTCCCTCGGTGAGACCGGCCAGGGCACGAAGTCGTCGGCCCCATGGTTGAGGCCATGGACCCGGTCCCCTTCGTCGGCCATCGGGCTCAGCATCACGATGGGCACGTCGCTGCGAGCCCGCAGGCGCTCGAACAACCTCAGATCGTTGGTCCCCAACGAGGAGACGTCGAGCACGATCAGGTCGGGCCAAGACCGCTCGGCGGCCAGGAGCGCCTCTGCCTCGGTCCCGGCGACGCCGACCAGGCATCCGTTTCGCTGGAGCGCTCGATCGGTGCGCTCGGCCAGCATGGGATCGAGGGCGACCAGGAGGACCCGCGGTGTGGCCGGTCGTGACCCGTGGGCGACGACCGGATCTCGGGTCGAGGCTTGCTCAAGCGACGAGGGGAAGGGCTTGGGCTCAGCCAGGGGTCGGTCCTGTGGTGGTCGGCGCTCCGGCCCCGGCGCCGGGGGACGGAGGAGGGGCACCAGCAACGCTAGTCCAGGGCCGGGGAACGGTCGCAAGGGTCGGACCTGACGGCAAGGGCGTCAGCCGGTGAAGGCGGCGATGCGCGCGTTGAACTCAGGGGGCGCAGCAGGATCGAGGGTCGTACACTGTCGTCAATGGCCGCGGTGGAGCGAGAGCCAGGTTCATTGGTGCTGGAGGGCGCATTGGCGCGCTGGGTGAGCGAGCGGGCCGAGGTTGAGCAACGGAGCGAGGCGGACGTCGTCGCGGAGGCGTTGGCTGTGCGTTGGGGACGTCAGTTGGGCGATGCCTACGGCGCCCTGTGGGTTGCCAGCCCGACGATGGGAGAGCGAGAGGCTGAGGAGCTTGTCAAGGCGGAGGTCTACCAGCCACGCCAGGAGCGCCGCCGCCAGGCCAGTTGAGGCATGTCGTAGTCGATCCCGGCGTCATGGTTTCCGCCGCCCTCTCCCCGGCTGGGAATGCCGCAAAGATCATCAAGGCCGTCCGTGAGGGCGAAGTCGCGCTCGTCATCTCATCGGCGCTTCTGGCCGAGCTCGATGATGTCCTCTCTCGGCCCAAACTGGTCGCTCGAATCGGTTCCGCCGCGCTTGGCGACCTACGTGCGGTGATCGCTGCTGCGCCCGTAAGGGACGACTCCCCGACGGTCGTCCGCAGCCGCGACCCAAAGGATGATTACCTGATCGCGCTTGCGGCGGAATCCGGCGCGGACTCGTTGATCTCAGGCGACAAAGACCTCACGGTGCTCACCGAACTCGTCCCACCCGTCCTGACGCCCGCGGCATTCGTCGAGCAGTTGGAAGAGGAGGCGGGAAGGTAGCGGGCGGCACAAGTCGAGCGGTCGATGGCGCGTCTTCAAGACGCAATCAGATCGTCGAGTTGCGGCGTGTGCGGAACGCTCTCGCCTCTGGTCCTCCTGGATTCGCGTAGACACTACCCACGGTGTCCGAGCAGTTCGGTCGACCGTTGGTCTGGCAAGTGGTCACCTCAGCCAAGCCAGGTCCACCCGCCTAAGCTAAGGCGCTCGCTCAGCTTGCCCGGACGTCAGCCGGTGAAGGCGATGATGCGCGTGGCCAGGTCATCGGGGCGTTGGTCGGCGATCCAGTGCCCGGCGCCGGGGACGCCGCCGCCGGTGACGTCCTCGGCGACGCGTCGGAACTGCTCGAGCGGCTGGTTGCCGATCCCCAGCTGGCCCCCGAGGGCCAGGACGGGCATCGCCAGCTTGGGTAGCGCTCGGGCTCGATTGGCCTCGGCGTCTTGGGGCAGGGCCCGGTAGAGGTCGAGGCCGGCGGTGAGGCGACCGGGCCGGGAGTACGCCGCCACGTACGCATCCACCAGGTCAGGGCTCACACCGGCCGCCTGGCAGTCCAGCTCGGGACCGCAGATGAACCGGGTGAGGTAGTAGTCCTCGCGGCCCTCGATCAAGCGCTCGGGCAGCTCCGGAACCATGTGGAACAGGAAGTGGTAGGACTCGTCGAAGGACTCCTCGAGCCCGAAGCCGGGGACCCTGGTCTCCACCACCACCAGGCGGCGGACCTGGTCACGGTGGAGGCGGGCGTAGACATAGGCCACCATGCCGCCGAAGTCGCTGCCCACCAGGTTCACGTCGGCCAGCCCCAGGCTGCGGACGAGCTGGTAGACGTCCTCGGCCAGCGTCTCTTTGTCGTAGCCCGTCTCCTCGAGCGCCGAGTCCCCCGAGCCCCGGAGGTCGACGGCGACCACGGTGTGGTGCTCGGCCAACGCCGGCATCACCTTGCGCCACGCCAGCCACGTCTCGGGGAACCCGTGCAGCAGGATCAGGGGGCTGCCGTGGCCGCCGGTGACGTAGTGCAGCCGGGTGCCGTTGACGTCGGCCGTCCCCTCGCTGAAACGAGCGTCCAGCCCCCCGACGCCGCGCTGCCTCTCGTCGGGTACGGCGTCTCGGCCGGCGCTGGCCCAGCCCGCCAGCAGGGCCACCACGACCACGGCCACCGCCACACCATGGCGTCGACCCATGGCCAGCGCCTAGGGATCGATGATCTGCAGGGTGCCGTCGGTGGCGCTGGCCACGAAGACCCGGCCGGTCTCGACATCGACGGCCACCGAGTTGGGCTGGCGCACGGTGTCGAACGTCGCCATCTTTTCGGGCGGCCCCTCGCTCAGCCGGAAGCCGACCAGCTGGTTGGTGGCGCTCAGGGCCACCCACAGCATGTCGCGGGTGGCGTCGACGGCCAGGCCATAGGGCGCGCCGGGCAGCGGCACCCGCTCGACCAAAGTCGGGGGGTCGAGCCGGAAGAGCAACACCGCCGATCCTCGAGTGTCGGTCACCACCAGGCGCCCCTGGCCGTCGGCGGCGGCATGGGTGGGACCGTCACCGGCGGCGACCGGCGGCAAGCTCTGGGTCCCGGCCAAGTCGTAGACGTAGAGGTTGGCGCCGCGGACGTCGACCACGCCGACCCGTCCGCCGGCGACGGCCACGTTCCCAGGCTGGACCGGTTCGGGAAAGGCCCGCACCACCTTGTCGTTCTCGACCACCGAGGTGGTGCCACCCAACTCGTCGGCCACGAAGAGGCGGTCGCCCACGGCGGCGGCATCGTGAGGCTGGCGCCCGACTTGGACCTGGCCCACCACCTCGCCGCCGGGCAGGGCCACACGGGCGACGATGTCGGTGTCCTCTCCGGGCACCAGCACCGGTCCTCCCGGCGCCGCCAGCTGGAGATGGCGAGCCGCTCCGGGCATCGGCACCGTCGTGACCAGCTGTCCGGCCCGACCGTCGACCAGGGCCAGCCGGTTGGGCTGGCGCAGGGCCACGGCCACCATGCCGGTGACGGGATCGGCGACCATGCCCTCGGGACCGCCGTCGCCCAGCTGGATCACCTCGCCGGCGGGAAGGTTGGTGGGCACCGGCGCCTGGCCCGGCTCGGGTGCGGGGCGAAGCTGCGGGGCTGGCTCGTCGGCCTTGTCGCCATTGCTCGCCGTGCCCCCTCCGCAGCCGGAGAGGGCAACGAGGAGTATGGCCAAGAGGCTCCCCCGTGCGAGGGCCTGTCGGCGCCGTCCCATCACCACGATGGTGCACCCTGGCTCGGTTCCGGGCAAACCCGCCGCAAAGATATCCGCGGTCCCCGTTTCAGAACGGGGGCGGAACGGCGGATCAGCTCCACTTGGTCGTCAGCGGCGCGTGCTACGGGAGCGCTTCAACTCGAAGAAGGTCGGGATGCGGGCCAAGCCGACCACGTGGTCCCAGAGGTCCAGGGCCTCGTCACCGGTGGCCGTAGGTGCCATGACCGGACCGGAGATGGCGTACACTTGGTCCTCGTCGTGGTGGCGGAAGGCGAGGACGGGGACTCCGACATCGTCGTCCACCAGCGCCACGGCCTCCTCCATGGAGGACCTGATGGCTTGGTCCCAGCCGTCGTCCTCGGCGGCAGCGACCAGGGTCGGATCGAGCCCGCACGCTTGGAGCGCCGCTGCCACCGCATCCAGGGTCTGGTCGTTCTCCACTTGGAACCGCTGGCCCACTTCGGTGTAGAGGTCTCCGACGGGGGCGTCCCCGTGGCGCGCCCACACTGCCTCCACCACTCGCAGAGCGCCCAGTGACGCCTGTTGGGGTGCTCCCAGCGCAGTTGCATCGGCGCCCTCGTTCTTGAGGGCAAGGCTGAAGGCTCGCCAGCGGATGGGCACGTTCCTGCGGGGAGCCACCTCGACCGCCCAACGGGAGGTCGTCCACGTCCACGGTCAGCCGGGGTCGAAGAAGAACTCCAAGGTGGTCAGACGCCCCATGCTACGGGAGGACGGTGGAAGCCACATCGGTCCAGCCGCGGGTTCGAGCACCGGCCTGGCGGATAGGTTGCGACATGGTGGGCACTGACGAGCGGGAGGAGCTTTCCCAGCAGGGCGCCTGGGACCTCTCCGCCCTGCGGGCACTTTTCATCAACTGCACCCTGAAGCGCTCACCCGAGGTGTCCAACACCGAGGGCCTGGCCGCCATCTCCATGGGGATCATGCGCAAGCACGGCGTCACCGTCGACTCTCTACGGGCGGTCGACCACGAACTACCGGTGGGGGTGTGGCCGGACATGTCCGAGCACGGTTGGCCCGAGGACGAGTGGCCGGCGATCTTCGCCCAGGTGATGGCCGCCGACATCCTCGTGCTGTGCACGCCGATCTGGCTGGGCGAGAAGTCGTCGGTGTGCACCAAGGTGGTCGAGCGGCTCTACGGCAACTCGTCGCAGCTCAACGCAAGCGGCCAGTACGCCTACTACGGGAAGGTCGGCGGCTGCCTGGTCACCGGCAACGAGGACGGTATCAAGCACTGCGCCATGAACATCCTCTACTCACTCCAGCATCTCGGCTACGTCATCCCGCCCCAGGCAGACGCCGGGTGGATCGGGGAAGCCGGCCCTGGGCCGTCGTACCTCGACCCGGGGTCAGGCGGGCCCGAGAACGACTTCACCAACCGCAACACCACGTTCATGACCTGGAACCTGATGCACCTGGCCCGCATGCTGAAGGACGCAGGTGGGATCCCCGCTCACGGCAACCAGCGCTCGGAATGGCACGCGGGTTGCCGGTCCGACTTCCCCAATCCCGAGCATCGCTGAACTGCATCTCGAAGGGAAGTAGCGATGCTTACAGGTCGCTTACATGAAGCGGGTCCGATCACGTTCGGCGCCCTTGGCTGGAAGGATGCACCGGGGAGTGCATCGCGCACACGTAGAGGCGACGAGGAGGATCGTTGACGACAGGGGATGTGGCCGGTGCCGTCGGCAGGGGTCTCTTCGCCGGTGCCGTGGGTACCGCCGCCATGACGCTCTCGAGCACGGTGGAGATGAAGATCAGAGGGCGCCAAGCCAGCTCCGCCCCGGCCGACGCAGCCGCCAAGGTGCTCGGCATCGAACCGAAGGACGACGCCGCCAAGGCCCGGTTCTCGAACGTGGTGCATTGGAGCTACGGGAGCGGCTGGGGCGCGGTGCGAGGGCTGCTGGGAGCGGTCGGCCTGGGTGGCCCGACCGCTGGAGCCGCCCATCTCGCCGTCGTGTGGGGCAGTGAGCTGGTAATGCTGCCCGCCCTGGAGGTGGCGCCGCCGGTCAAGGAATGGGGCGCCAAGGAGCTGGCCATCGACGCCTTTCACCACGCCGTCTACGCCACCGCCACCAGCGTGGCCTTCACCGTACTCACCCGTCGTTCGGTGGGATGCCGGGAGGGGTTTGACGTTGGTGCCACTCGGGCCGGCGGGGACCTCGTCACTCAGGAGGTTGCGGGGGATGGGGCGCTGGCGGTCGTCCACCGGGAAGCTCGAGTTCGTAGAGGAGCGGCTCAGGCGCCCTGGCCCAGGTTCCTCATCAGGCCGCCGTCCATATAGTACGACGAGCCGGTCACGTAGTCGCTGTCGCTCGAGGCCAGGAACACGGCCAGGCGGGCGATCTCCGCCGGTTGGGCGGCCCGCTTGAACGGGATGCTCTGGACCTGCTGCTCGAGGAGGTCGGGGTCGTCGATGGCCGGCTGGTTGAACGGGGTGAGCACCATGCCCGGCGCCAGGTTGTTGACGTTGATCCGCAGCGGCGCCAGCTCCAGGGCCAGGGTCCGGGTGAGGTTGCGGACCGCCCCCTTCGAGCAGTCGTAGTCCGACCCGCCGGCGTTGGGGATCTCCTCGTGCACCGAGGTGACGTTGATGATCTTGCCACCTTGGGCACCGGCCATCTTGCGTAGCTGGATGTAGCGCCGGCAGCAAAAGAAGGTTCCGTAGAGGTTGGTGCGGATGGCCTTGTCGAACACCTCGGTGGAAAGGTCGGCCACCTCCTTGCCGGAGGCGTCGACCCCTGCGTTGTTCATTAGGATGTCGACGGTGCCGAAGGCCTCGACCGCCTGATGGAACATCGCCGCCACATCGCCCTCGTCGCTGATGTCGGCCTGGACCACCACGGCCTTCTGACCGGCGGCCTCGACCGCCTCGCGGGTGGTCTCGGCACCGGCGTGGTCGTCGAGGTAGTGCACGACCACGTCGGCGCCCTCCTTGGCGAACTCCTCCGCCGTCGCCTGGCCGATCCCGGAATCAGATCCTGTGATCAGCGCCACCTTGCCGTGCAGTCGTCCTTCGGTCATGTCGTGCTCCTCTACTCGTCGTCGCTAGTGGTCGTCAGAGGTGAGTGTGTCCGCGCTGCCTCGGTGAGGCGCCAGGCGGCGGTGATGAGGCCCACGTGGGAGAAGGCCTGGGGGAAGTTCCCCAGCAGCTCTTGGCGATCGGGATCGGCTTCCTCGGCCAGCAAGCCGAGGTCGTTGGCGTAGGAGTTGGCTCGCTCGAACCAAGCCTCGGCCCGCTCCAGCTCGCCCCCGAGGGCCAGGCACTCGCTGAGCCAGAAGGTGCAGATGAGGAACCCCATGGGGTCGTCCGGCCAGCGCCGGACCAGGCCGACGTCGCCGAGCTCGTCCTCGATGGCCTCGATGGTGGCCCACATCCGGGCGTCGTCGGCGGGCAGGAAGCCCACCAGCGGCAACAGCAGCACCGAGGCGTCCAGCTGGTCCGAACCGAAGGCACCGGTGTAAGCACCCGCCCGCTCGCTCCACGCCTTGGCCAGCACGGCGCTGCGAACCCGCTCCCGGGCCTGGCGCCAGGCATCCGGGTCGGCGTTGGCGCCGAGCAGGGGGGCGAGCGCGATGGCGCGGTCCAGGGCGACCCAGCACATCACTTTGGAGGACACGTACTGGCGCTGGCGGTCGCGCGCCTCCCACATGCCGGCGTCGGGCTCCCGCCACGTCGCCACCGCCCGATCGGCCAGGGCGACCAGCAGGGACTGGGTCGGCTCGCTCAGCTCGCCCAGCTGCTCCCGGAGCTGGTGGGCGGCGTCGAGGACCTCTCCGAGCACGTCGAGCTGCGACTGGTCCCAGGCGTCGTTGCCGATGAGCACCGGGCGGCTGCCACCGAATCCGGCCAGATGGTCGAGGCGGTGCTCGGTCAGGTCGCGCTCGCCAGCCACGCCGTACATGACCTGGACCCGCTCGTCGTGCAACTGGCCGGCGGCTTGGGCGATCCAGTGGAACAGCTCACTCGCCTCGTCGGGGCAGGCGGCGATCCACAGCGAGCGGATGGTGAGGCTGAGGTCGCGCAGCCAGGCGAAGCGGTAGTCGAAGTTGAGGGCGCCGCCCATCTCCTCGGGCAGCGACGTCGTGGCCGCCGCCACCACCGCGCCACTGGGCTTGAAGGTGAGGCCCTGCAGCACCAGCGAGCTGCGCCGGACGGCCTGGGGGTGACGACCTTGGTAGCTCTGGTGCAGGGCCGACCAGGACTCCCATCCCTCGATGGTGTCGTCCAGGGTCGGCTTGTCGTGCCGAGTCCACGCAGCCTCACCGGCGAAAGAAGGCGTGTAGGCCAGCCGAAGCTCGATCACCTCGCCGGCGGCGACGGTGAACGTCGCCCGGGCTGTGGCTCGCTGGCGGGTCAGGGTGACGTCACCGCTGAGGGTGAGGGTGATCGGCCCACCCTGGGCCAGCATGCAGTCGGAGCCGCTGGAGCCGCTGGAGCCGTCGCTCAGATGCGGGACAGTGAGCCCGTACTCCATGCGGGGAACGAAGTCGGTGACCATCTCAACTGCACCCCGGCGACCCTCGACCCGTCGCAGCAGGGTGCGGGGCGCCCACCTGCCGATGTCGTGGCCGCGGGCACCGGGTTCCAGGGCAAGGGCGTCGGTGACCTCGACGTTGCCCTGGTCGGTGGCGAAGGTGGTCCGCAGCACCAGGGTGTCGCCGACGTAGCGGCGCCCGCTGGTGAAGTCTCCGCTGGGATGGAGGGACCAATGGCCAGCGCCAGGGTCGAGCAGCCGGCCGAAGACCGACGGCGAGTCGAACCGGGCCGGGCACCACCAGTCGATGGAGCCGTACCGGTCGACCAGGGCGGCGGTCTGGCAGTCGGAGAGGAAGCCGTAGTCGTCGATCCGCCGACGAGGGCCTGAGGGTCTCACCGGGGCATCCTCGTCGGTGACCGGGGCGAGTGCCAGCAACTGGCCGGGATGTTCGGCGACTGTAAGGAGCCGGGATTGGCGTCAGCGACCGGGCATGCTCTTACAGCTTGGGAACAACTGCCTCTACCTTTACTCAGCGGGCGCCCTCCCGGCTACCTTCCGATGTGGTGGACACCTGCGTCGAGCGGTAGCTCGGCGGTACGGCTGATTCCAGGAAGCGGTGACGATGATGAGCCGGCAAACCCGCCCGTTGAGCCTTCGAGCCTCGCTCGGCGTCGGTGCCCTGCTGGGCGTGATCGCGGCGCTGGCGCTCACGCTCACCCAGGCGCTGGCCCGTCTGTGGCTGGGCGTATCCCCACCAACCGAGCTCGTCGGTGACCGGTTCGCCCCGCTGCTGGGCATCAAGCGGTTCTTCTCGTTGCTGTCGTTCTTTGGCGGCTATAACCAGCTCAAGCAGTTCGGGGTCGGCTCGGCGACGTTGGGCCTGCTCGGTCTCGGCTTGGTGCTCGGCGCCGCCTACGCCTGGTTGTCGTGGCGGGCCGTACGTGATGGTGCCGAGCCGGGAGAGGCCGGCACCCGCCGCCCGCTGCTGTTCCTCGCCGCCGCCGTCGCTGCGCTGTGGCTGTTGTCCGTCCTCGTGTTGTGGCCGGTGCTGGCGACCAACTACCGGGGCTTCTCGCCTGGTGCTGCCCGATTGACGACGCTGGCCGTCATGCTCGTCTCCTACGGCGTCTTCGCGGTGGTGTTGTGGATGAGCCACCGCCTCGTCATCGGCCGGCCGGCCTCGAAGGCTGGGGCGGCAGCGGGCGAGGGTGCGGGCAGCGTCAGCCGTCGCTCGTTGGTCGCCGGGGGCGTCGGTGCAGGGCTGATGGTGGCCACCGGGGGCGTCGGGACGGTGCTGTTCAAGCGGTCGGTCTTCGGCTACGACGGCATGCAGAACAACGGACCCGGCATCCAGCCCATCACCCCCAACGACAAGTTCTACGTGGTGACCAAGAACGTCATCGATCCCCGGGTCCGGGCGTCACTGTGGCAGCTGAGCATCACCGGTCTGGTCGACCGGCCGCGGACCTATGGCTTCGACGACCTGCGCTCGATGCCGGCGGTCACCCAGGAGACCACCCTGTCGTGCATCAGCAACCCGGTCGGGGGTGGGCTGCAGAGCAACGCCATGTGGACCGGTGTCCCGCTGGCCAACCTGCTCGCTGACGCCGGGCCGGGCGACGGCGTCGTGGAGGTCCTTCTGACCGCGGTGGACGGTTACAGCGACACCTTCTCGATCGACAAGGCGATGGAGCCCACGACCCTGGTCGCCTACCAGATGAACGGCGAGCCGCTCCCGCAACGTCATGGCTACCCTGCCCGGGTCCTCGTGCCCGGGCTGTTCGGCGAGAAGAACGTCAAATGGGTGACCACCATCGAGTTGGTCGACGCCAACGCCAAGGGGTTCTACGAGCAGCAGGGCTGGGGACCCGACTTCGTGGTCCCCACCCGCTCACGCTTCACCGAGCCTGACTTCACCCAGCCGCTCCCCATGGGGGGGCCAGTGACCCTGCGGGGCACCGCCTTCGCCGGTGACCGCGGCGTCTCGTCGGTCGAGGTCAGCAAGGACGACGGCAAGACCTGGGACCGTGCCGACATGGAGTACTCAACCTCCCGGCTGGCCTGGGTGCTGTGGCGCTACGACTGGCAGCCGGAGCGCCCGGGGGAGATCCCGTTGATGGTGCGGGCCACCGATGGCACCGGAGAGCTGCAGATTGCCCAACAGCGAGGGGTGGCGCCCCAGGGAGCGACCGGTTACCACCGGGTCGTGGCCCGCCTGCAGTCGTAGCACCATCGAGTGGGGTACGGCTGTGCTCCGCCCGGGGTGCTCCCGTCACCCCAGTTGTTCGGTGAGCTTCTCCAGGACCAGCCCGTAGGCTTCGCTGTAGGTGGGGAACAGGTGTACGACGTCGGCCAGCACCGACAACGGCACCTCGGAGCGGATGGCCAGCGTCGCCTCGCCGATCCACTCGTCAGCGTGGGGGCCGATGGCCGCCGCTCCCACCAGCACCCGGCGCTCGCCGTCGACGGTGAGCACCAGCCGGCCGCCGGGCGACCCGTCGCTGCTCGAGCGGGCGGTCTCGCTGAGCTCCGCGGCGGCGCTGATGACCTCGAGGCCCTGGGCGTGGGCGGCGGCCTCGTCGACGCCGACGGAGGCGACGGCCGGATCGGTGTAGACGCCGCGGGGGATGGCCCGGTAGTCAGCCGTCTTCCCATCCCCGAAGAGGTTGGCGGCCACCACCCCGGCCTGGTAATTGGCCCCGTGGGTGTAGGGCACGATGCCGGTGACATCACCTGCGGCCCACACGTGGCGCTGGCTCAGCACTCGGCACTGCCCGTCGATCAAGATGGTTCCTCCCTCGACGTCGACCCCGAGGACCTCGAGCCCGATCCCGCCGGTGTTGGGCGTGCGGCCGACGGCAACCAGCACCCGTTCGGCTTCGACAGGCTCGCCGTGGTCCAGGCTGAGCCGGGCACCACCTGCCACCGGGGCGGCGCTGGTGAGCTTGGTCCCGAGCCGCACATCGATGCCGTCGGCGCTCAGGGCGACGGCAAGGGCATCGGCGATGCTGGGCTCCTCCGGCCCGAGGAGCCGGGGAGCCGACTCCAGGAGGGTCACCACCACGCCGAACCGAGCGTAGGCCTGGGCCAGTTCGCAGCCGATGGCCCCGCCACCGAGCACCGCCAGGGAACCCGGCTGGACGCTCGACGTCAACGCTTCCTCACTGGTCCATGTCGGCACCAGGTCGAGGCCTTCGATCGGCGGCCGGTTGGGTGCGCTCCCGGTGGCGACCACGAGGTCGGTGAAGCCGTAATGGCGGGCCTCCACGGCGACTACCCCGGGCCCGGCGACCTGGCCTCGACCCCGCAGGAGATGAATGCCGAGGTCCTGGAGCTGACTGGCCTTGTCCCGGTCGTCACCGTGGTTGGCGATCTCGTCCCGGCGCAGGACGGCACGGTCCAGAGCGGGGCCGGCGTCGTCGAGGGCCACCTCGGTGGCGGCGCCGAGCTCGGGGGCGCGGGCCACGAGGTGGCGGACCTCGGCGGAGCGCAGCAGAGCCTTGCTGGGCATGCAGGCGACGAACGGGCAGTCGCCGCCCACCCGGTTGGACTCGACCATGGCGACAGATCGCCCGGAGCGCACCGCCGCCCGGGCCACGCTGGCTCCGGCAGAGCCGCCACCGAGGACGATGACGTCGAAGTGGTCGATGACCAACTTCTAGTGCGCGGACACCCGGTCCGGCAATGGCGGGAGTCGGCTGTAGCGGATCTGTAAGAGTCTCAGCGGATAGGCACGCCGCTCTTGGCTCGGCGGCTTCGCCGCCGAGAGCGAAAGGACGTTGCTTGCCCGCTCCTGCCGGCTTCGCCGGCGGGCCGCTCGGGCCACGGCTCCGCCTATCGGCGGACCCTCTAAGCTAAGAGTCTCAGCGGATGGTCGCCCTCGGTGGCCCAGCCGATGTTTGCGTCGGCCCACAGATCGTGTCGGCGCCGCTCATCCCCGGTTGGCTGAGGTGAGCCGGTCGGCGCAGCGGGCGACCACGGCCATGATGGTCAGCGCCGGGTTGGCCGAGCCCTGGGTGGGCAGCACGCTGCCGTCGGTGATGTAGAGGTTGGGGACGGCGAAGCTGCGCAAGTCGGCATCCACCACCCCTGAAGCGGCATCGGTGCCCATCCGGCAGCCAC
>JBPCJK010000107.1:0-5683 GCA_051005375.1 Acidimicrobiales bacterium | reverse complement strand
GACCGCATCATCCTCCTCGGCAGCGAGATCGACGACGCCGTGGGCAACCTGGTGATCGCCCAGCTGCTGTACCTCGAGGGTCAGGACGCCACCAAAGACGTCAGAATCTACATCAACAGCCCCGGCGGCGTGGTCACCTCGGGCATGGCCATCTACGACACCATGGAGCTCATCCGCTGCGACGTGGCCACCTACTGCATGGGCCTGGCCGCCTCCATGGGCCAGTTCCTGCTGTGCGCCGGCACCCCGGGCAAACGCTTCAGTCTTCCCCACGCCCGCATCATGATGCACCAGCCCTCCGGAGGGGTGCGGGGCCAGGCCGCCGACATCGCCATCCAGGCCGAGCAGATGGCCTACACCAAGCGGACAATGGCCGAGCGCATCGCCTTCCACACCGGCCAGAGCGTCGAGCAGATCGAAGCCGACTCCGACCGCGACCGCTGGTTTACCGCCGAGGAGGCCAAGGAGTACGGCCAGATCGACCACGTCATCACCAAGCGGGGAGAATCTGGCGCCTGATCGCCGTTGATCACTTCAACTGTGGAGGATCGACATCGATGAGAGAGCGACCTCAATCCTCCACAATGCTGGTCGGCCTGGCGGGTCGGACGCCGGCGGCTTGTAGAGGTTGCCGGCGGCGGCGGTAGCTTTCCTGCCCATGGCGCAGAACGTGGTCCACAAGCTGGTGGCCGCTCACCTGATCGAGGGAGAGATGGCCCCGGGCAGCGAGATAGGCCTGCGCATAGACCAGACGCTGACCCAGGACGCCACAGGCACCATGGTCATGCTCGAGCTCGAGGCCATGGACCTGCCCCGGGTTCGCACCGAGGTATCGGTGCAGTACGTCGACCACAACCTGCTCCAAGCCGATTTCAAGAACGCCGACGACCACCTGTTCCTGCGCAGCGCGTCGCAGCGCTTCGGTGTGTGGTACTCCAAGCCAGGCAACGGCGTGAGCCACCCCGTCCACCAACAGCGCTTCGGCGTCCCCGGCAAGACCATGCTCGGCTCCGACAGCCACACTCCGGCGGCCGGCTCCATTGGGATGCTGGCCATTGGGGCGGGCGGCCTGGAGGTGGCCATGGCCATGGCCGGCCAACCCTTCTTCACCACCATGCCCCTCATCTGGGGGGTGCGCCTGGTGGGGGAGTTGCCCGACTGGGTCAGCGCCAAGGACGTCATCCTGGAGATGCTGCGCCGCCATGGGGTGGGTGGCGGCGTCGGGCGCATCCTCGAGTACCACGGTCCCGGTCTGGACAGCCTCAGCGCAATGGATCGCCACGTCATCGCCAACATGGGCGCCGAGCTGGGCGCAACCTCGACGGTGTTCCCGAGCGACGGTGAGGTCAGGCGGTTCCTCGAGTCCGAGGGCCGAGGCCACGACTGGGTCGAGCTGGTAGCCGACCCCGGCGCCGGCTACGACGTGGAGGAGGAGATCGACCTCTCAGCCCTGGAGCCCCTCATCGCCAGGCCCTCCAGCCCCGGCAACGTGGTGCCGGTTCGGGAGGTGGCCGGGGCCGAGATCGGCCAGGTGGTGCTGGGGTCCTCGGCCAACCCCGGGCTGCGCGACCTGGCCGTTCCCGCCATGATGGTCAAGGGCCGCCAGACCCATGACCGGGTGAGCTTCGACGTCAACCCCGCCTCCCGTCAGACCCTGGAGACGCTGGCCAGCGAGGGCTACCTGCTCGACCTCATCGCCGCCGGCGCCCGGCTCCACCAGTCCGGTTGCATGGGGTGCATCGGCATGGGCCAGGCCCCGGCCACCGACGAGATCAGCTTGCGCACCATGCCCCGCAACTTCCCCGGCCGTTCCGGGACCAGGGAGGACAAGGTCTACCTGTGCAGCCCGGAGACGGCCACCGCCTCGGCCCTCACCGGGGTCATCACCGACCCCCGCAACCTCGACATGGCCTACCCGCGGTTCCGCCCGTCGACCACGAGCTACGCCAACACCGCCATGCTGGTGCCGCCGCTGCCTGGTGAGGAGAACCTGGCGGTGGAGCTGGTCAAAGGTCCCAACATCGCCTCGTTGCCTGAGTTCGGGGCCCTTGCAGACGACATCGCCGGTCCGGTCCTGCTCAAGATGGGCGACGATGTCTCCACTGATGAGATCCTGCCTGCCGGAGCCCAGGTCCTCCCCTTTCGCAGCAACATCCCGGCCATCGCCAACTTCGCTTTCTGGCAGGTCGACGACAGCTACAGCCGCCGAGCGCTGGCGGTGAAGGACGTTGGCGGGCACCTGGTGGTGGCGGGCGACAACTACGGCCAGGGCTCCAGCCGGGAGCACGCCGCCCTGGCCCCCCGCTACCTGGGCTTGCGGGCGGTGATCGCCCGCTCCTTCGCCCGCATCCACCGCCAGAACCTCGTCAACTTCGGCATCCTCCCCCTGACCTTCGCCGACCCCAGCTCCTACGACGGCCTCGACCAAGGCGACGAGCTCCACCTGCCGGAGGTGGCGGAGCGGGTCCGTTCGGGCCAAACGCTCACGGTCGACAACCGGACCAGAGGCACCACGTTCACCGTCGAGCACCACCTCTCGTCCCGTCAGGTGGATGTCCTGCTGGCCGGCTCCCTCATCGTCCTCCACGGGGGGGCAGCGGCGCCGAGCCGTCCTTGAGCGGTCCCAGCGGCGAAGGCGCCTGCGGTCCACCCCCGGCGGTTGCCAGGGCCGGGACTAGCCTCCCCGTCGGCGCTCCAGTCCAGGGGCGGCCCATCCGAGGGAGACCGCAGTGTCGAAGAGCGACGGTATGGCCCAGCTGCGCGATCTGACCCTCGCCAGCGACGCATCTCTGGTGGTGGCCATCGCCCGGTGGCGTCAGGACGCGCTGGCTGAGGCTTTCCGCCGCCATGCCGGCGCCGTATACGCCCTGTCCCGGCGCCTGCTCGCCGACCACACGCTGGCCGAGGAGGTCGTCCAGGAGGTTTTCCTGCGCATCTGGGATTCGCCCGAGAAGTTCGACCCAGAGCGGGGCTCGTTGCGCTCCTACCTCCTGGCCCAGTGCCACGGGCGCTCGGTCGACCTGATCCGCTCCGAACAGTCTCGCCGGGACCGGGAGCTCAAGGAGCACCGCCAGCAGGCCGAGGCCGGCTACGACATCGAGCACGAGGTTTGGGACATGGCCGTGGCCGACCACGTCCGCGACGCCATCGCCGAGCTGCCCACCGAGGAGCGCAAGGCCATCGAGCTGGCCTACCTCGGCGGCCACACCTACCGGGAGGTCGCCTCCCTGCTCGACCAACCCGAGGGTACGGTCAAGAGCCGGATCCGTGCCGGGCTGCGGCGCATGCGCAGGGTCCTGTCCGCCGCCGGGGTGGGGGCGTCATGAAGACCGAGTTGCGCCACCCCGACCTCGAGGAGCTCCTAGGGGCCTACGCCCTCGACGCCGTTGACGACGCCGAACGTGATGTCGTCGACCAGCACCTTCCCACCTGCGCTCGATGCCGGGCTGAGGTGGAGGAGCACCGCGAGGTGGCGGCCCTCCTGGCCCACAGCGGCACCGCTGCCCCCGAGGGTCTGTGGAACCGCATCGCCGATTCACTCGAAGGTGAGCCTCCCGAGCTGGTGCTGACCTCCGTGGCTCCGTTCCGGGCCCCGGGGCCGATCCCGACGGTCGGACGGAGTTGGCGGACACGTGCCACGGCCGTGGTCATGGCCGTCGCCGCCGCGGTGATCGTCGTGCTCGGGGTGCAGATCAAGGACCAGGACCAGCGCCTCGACGGCATGGCCAGCCTGCTGTCCGTCGATGCCCTCGAGCGCGCTTTCCAGGCGGCCGAGGCCACACCAGGGTCCGAGGTGGTGCAGGTTGAGTCGTTCGACGGCCTGCACGACGCCCAGGCGGTGGTCACCGAGGAAGGTCTGGGCTACCTGCAGGCGTCGGGCCTGCCCCGACTCCCGGAGGGCAGGACCTATCAGCTCTGGGGCGACACCGGCGACCAGCGGGTGTCCCTGGGCCTGCTTGGAGCCGATCCGGCGGTGGTCCCATTCGAGGTGCCGGAGCAGTTCGTGGGCGTGGCCATCACCGATGAGGCCGAACCCGGGGTCATCGTGTCCGACCAGCCGGTCCTCTCCCTCGGGCTCCTGCCCAGGTAGGCGGCCGAGACCAGCCGAGCAAGTGCTCACGTAGCACGCAGCCACCCTCAAGCCGGTGGCAGCGTGAGGAGAGTTCTCTTGACTGCAACCTGGGCTCGTCCCCTCCCTCTGGGAGGCCTTTCTCGCAGCGGCCGGGGCGTCTCACCCGCCGGTAGCCTCGGGGGCTCGTGCGCCTTGCGTCCCTCCCCCCGCTGCTGCGCGATGAGCCGGCTCTGGTACAGCTGGTGGGACGAGCCGCGGCCGCGCTGGCGGTCCCCGAGGCGGCTCGGGCCATCACCCTCGCCGCCCTGACCGAGCGGTCCGATCGACGCCCTGTCCTGGTGGCGGTGCCCACCACGGGCGAGGCCGAGCGGTTGGTGCACGACCTCGAGGCCTTCCTCGGGGCCCACGCCGTAGAGCTGTTCCCGGCCTGGGAGACGCTGCCGTTCGAGCGGGTGAGCCCCAGCGTCGAGGTCATGGGCCGGCGCCTGCGCACCCTGTGGCGGCTCCGGGAGCGGCAGGCCCAGGTGGTGGTGGCGCCGGTGCGGGCGCTGGTGCAGCGCCTGGGGCCTCACGTAGAAGAGATAGAGCCGATCGAGGTCCGACCCGGAGACCAGATCGACCCGGTCGAGCTGGTGGAGCGCCTGGTGGGGGAGGGCTACCGACGGGAGTACCAGGTCGAGCACCGGGGCGAGGTGGCCGTCCGAGGCTCGATCGTCGACGTCTACCCGTCCACCGCCGATGGACCGGTGCGGGTCGACCTGTGGGGCGACGAGGTCGATCGCCTCACGTCCTTCTCGGTCAGCGACCAGCGTTCCCGCACCGACGTCGGGTCGGTGCAGCTGTTCGGTTGCCGGGAGCTGCTGCCCACCAAGGAGGTGCGGGCCCGCGCCGCCGAGCTGGTGGCCGACCAGCCGTGGGGCCGGGAGCAGTGGGAGCGCCTGGCCGAGGGGCTCGTGTTCGACGGCATGGAGTCCTGGCTGCCGTGGCTCGCCGACCGCGAGCACGTGCTGTTCGACATCCTCGCCCCCGACGCCCAGGTGGTCCTCGTAGAGCCCCGGCGCATGCGCGACCGGGCCGCCGACCTGCTCGCCGAGGAGGCCGACCTCGCCGCCTCGCTGGCCAAGACGTGGGGCGCCGACGTGGACGGCGAGGGAGGGTTCCCGAGCCTCCACCTACCGTGCGACCGGTTGCCGACCCACACCGACGCGCCGGCGCTCAGCATCACCAACGTGGCCGAGGGGCCAGACGTCCCCGCCGTCGCCGCTCGTGGGTTCGACCCGGTCGTCGGTGGCGGCGAGGCGCTCGTCGCCCGGGTGCGCTCGATGATCGGCGAGGGCTACCGCGTCGTGGTGTCCGCCGATGGCGCCGGATCGGCCGATCGGCTGGCTGCGTCGTTCGCCTCCGAGGGCGTCGTGTTGCAGCGCCACGCCGCCGAGGCGGGTGTCGCGCCGGACCTGACCAGGCCGGGCGGGCACCTCGTCGTCGCCAGCATCGAACGGGGTGTCGTCGTCACCGAGGCCAAGGTCGCCGTGATCGGCGAGGCGGACATCACCGGTCGCCGCCGGGCCCACCGTGCCGCACGGCCTCGTCGTCGTGAGTCGGCGGGGTTCT
>JBPCJK010000106.1:0-7704 GCA_051005375.1 Acidimicrobiales bacterium | reverse complement strand
GGATCGGCCCGCCACATGGTCGAGTTCCCCGACCGCTTCCCCGGCTCCAGCGTAGTCACCCTCGACCGCAACTACCGCTCCACCCCGGCCATCCTCGCCACCGCCAACGCCGTCATGGCCGGCTCCGAGGGCGGCTACCACACGTCGCTGTGGTCGGCCCGGCCCGACGGTGGTCGCCCGGAGCTGGCCGTGTGCCTCGACGAGTCGGCCCAGTCAACCTTCGTCTGCCAGCGGGTGCTCGAGCACCGGGAGCGAGGCGTGGCTCTGCGCCACCAGGCGGTGCTGTTCCGCTCCGGCCACCACAGCGACGGGCTGGAGTTGGAGCTGGCCCGGCGCAACATCCCCTTCGTCAAGTACGGCGGGCTGCGCTTCCTGGAGAGCGCCCACGTCAAGGACCTGCTGTGCCTGCTGCGCATCCTCGAGAACCCCTGCGACGAGCTCGCCTGGCACCGGTTCCTCGGCCTGCTCGACGGCGTCGGCCCGGCAACCACCCGCAGGCTCCTCGACCAGTTGGGCGTGACTGATGGCCGCGCCCTGGCTCGTCTCCTGGGCTACGACTGCCCCGCCGTCCCTGCCGCCGCCGTCGCCGATCTGGCCGGCCTGCGCGCTGCGCTGACCGACTGCGCCACCGGCGAGCTGGCACCATGCGTGCAGATCGAACGACTGGCCCAAGCCTGTGTGGCCCCGTTCGCCCGGCGCTACCCGACCACCGCCGCCGTGCGCCTGGCCGATCTCGAGCACCTGCGGTCGATGGCCGGCGACTACACCAGCCGCAGCCGCTTCCTGGCCGAGCTCACCCTCGACCCCCCCTCCACCACCGGCGACCTGGCCGGGCCTCCCCACCTCGACGACGACTACCTGGTCCTGTCCACCATCCACTCGGCCAAGGGAGGGGAGTGGCGGGTGGTGCACGTCATCCACGCCTCCGACGGCAACATCCCCTCCGACATGGCACTGGGCTCGGCCGAGGAGGTGGAGGAGGAGCGCCGGCTGCTCTACGTCGCCCTCACCCGGGCGACCGACATCCTGGCGGTGTCGTACCCGATGCGGTACTACCTCCACCGCAGCCGGCTCGACGACACCCACACCTACGGACAGCCAAGCCGCTTCCTGGCACCGGCGGCGGCGACCTTCGACTCCGTCGACGTCGGCGAAGCAGCCGTCGAGGACGACCCGGTGGCTGGCGAGCTGACCGCCCTGTGGGCCTGACCGGGTCCCTCCCAATTGTGGAGCCAAGTTCGCCCGCAGTGGCACCGGGTGCGGGTAGGATGCACTGACCCGCTCGAGGTGGCACTTCGCCTGCCTCGCCAGTCCGTCGGGTTCCAAGCAGCCACACTGGGTTGCACCCCGTCCCTCTTAGCGCGCTGTTCGGCTGGCCCACGCTTTTGGAGTCGTACCACCATGTCCCCCACCTTCGCTGACCTCGGCGTCCCTACTGAAGTCGCTGAGCGCCTGGCCCGACAGGGCATCACCGCCCCGTTCCCGATCCAGTCCGCCACCATCCCAGACGCCCTGGCCGGCCGTGACGTGTGCGGCCGGGCCCCCACCGGTTCGGGCAAGACCCTGGCCTTCGGCATCCCCCTGGTCACACGGCTCGGCCGGGCTCGCCCCCGACGCCCTCGTGGCCTGGTCCTGGTGCCCACCCGCGAGCTCGCCGCCCAGGTCCGAACCGAGTTGGTGGGCCTCACCGGTCCCAAGGGTCGCTCCGTGGTCGCCATCTACGGCGGGGTGGGCTTCGGTCCCCAGATGGCTGCGCTGCGGCGGGGCGCCGACATCGTGGTGGCCTGCCCGGGACGCCTCGCCGATCTGGTGGCTCGCAACGAGATCGTCCTCGACGACGTCGAGCTGGTCGTGATCGACGAGGCCGACCGCATGGCCGACATGGGGTTCCTGCCTGAGGTGCGACGCCTCCTCGACCGGGTGCGGCCCGACCGCCAGACCCTGTTGTTCTCGGCCACCCTCGATGGCGACGTGGACGTGCTCATCACCCGCTACCAGCGCACGCCGGTGCGCCACGAGATCGCCGATGCCGACGACGCCCCGAGCAGCCGCCACGTCTTCTGGCGGGCCGAGCGGGCCCAACGGGTGGCCCTGACCGCTCGGGTGGTAGGCGCCGAGTGGCCGGCCATCGTCTTCTGCCGGACCAAGCACGGTGCCGACCGCCTCACCCGCCAGCTGGCCACCGCCGGCATCTCCGCCGCCGCCATCCACGGCGACCGGTCGCAGGGCCAGCGGGAGCGGGCGTTGGCTGCCTTCGGCTCAGGCAAGGTGCAGGCGCTCGTGGCCACCGATGTCGCCGCCCGGGGCATCCACGTCGACGGCATCGCCTCAGTCGTGCACTTCGACCCGCCCGGTGACGGCAAGGACTACGTCCACCGCTCGGGGCGCACCGGGAGAGCCGGCGCCGCCGGAGTGGTGGTGACCCTAGTGGGCGGCGATCAGGAAGCCGACGTGAAGGACATGCAGCGCCGCCTGGGACTGCCCATCGGCCTGCACCCGGCCGAGCTGTCGTCGCTCAGCGACGAGCGCCATGCCGCCCGACCGGCGATGCGATCCACCTCGACATCCGAGCGGTCGAGGCCTTCGCCGTCGCGCTCGTCCCAGCCCAAGCGCCGCGGTCGCTTCGCGGCCCCCGCCGGTGGTGCCGGCCAGCGTGGGCCTCGCCCCGCCAGGTCCCCTCGCCCCGGCGACAACCGCCGCCGGGGCGCGCCAGCCCGAGCCCGCTGAGCCTGGCTGCTAGCTGAGGCCACCGCCGTTCTGCTTCCCGAAGGAGCAGAACGGCGGTCCTTCTAACTGCCTCGCTTGGACTTGTCCGCCTTCTTGGACTTCTTGGCCGCACGCTTCTCCATGAGGCTCTTGCCCTGCTTCTTCGCCTGACCTGACGGCGGCGCCTTGTTTGCCATGCCCCCAGCTTACGGGGGCGTGGCTGCCGGGAAACCCTTGTGAAAGTTGGCACAAGACCGGTAACGTAGGAGGTGTCGGCTGGCTCCGTCGCGTCTGGCGCTCACAGGACCGGCCCGCCCCTCTTGTTCCGTCGTCGGACTTCGACGCGTCCCCCTTGCAAATCGAGCACCCGGAGAAGCCCATGCCCACCTTCAACCCCCTGACGCGAGCCCGTCACCGATCCCGACCTCGGCCCCTGGACCGACTTCAAGGAGATCAGCGGGGCACGACCTCGCGCCCCGGCACCGAGTTCCGCGCCCCCGACGTGGAGGAGCTGATCCAGCGGCTCGACGCCAGCGACTGCTTCTGCCGAGACAGCCGTGTCGGCCGCCTGTACCACCGTCGCGTAGCGTCCTTCCGGGAGATCTCGCCGAGGGACAGCTTGCACATCACCTTGGACGAGGTTGGCCGGGTCGCCACCCACGTCGATCGCCACTCGCCCCTGGCCCGGCGCCAGCCTGGCGGCACCTGTCGCTACTCTCCATGGCGCATCGCCGCCCACAACCTATCGGGGGTGGCTGCCGATCTCGTCCGCCTTGCCCTGGGACGGCCCGACCGGAGAACCCAAGAGCTCGAGCTCGAGCAGACGCCGGTCGACCACGAGGATCTGACCGAGACCGTCAGCGCCAAGAGCGACCCCACCACGGGCGTCACCCCAGAACCGCCCTTCGCCGCCTGGGGGGCTTATCCTGGCGGCATGGACCGCACATATTCCGTTCCCGACATCAGCTGCGACCACTGCAAGGCGGCCATCGAGACCGAGGTGGCAACCGTCGATGGCGTAGAGCGCGTCGACGTCGACGTCGCAGCCAAGACGGTGCGGGTCACCGGTGGCGCCGAAGACGCTGCCGTTCGGGCCGCCATTGACGAGGCCGGCTACGAGGTAGCCGCCACCGGCTGACCCGGGCCCTCAGGTCAACCCACAGGCACCGCTCGTCGTCCCTGGTGCACGTTAGGTGTGCTGGGTCGGGGAAAGGGCCTGGGGCAGCTCCTGGGCATGGACCAGGGTGAGCCGGCGAGTGGCACGGGTCAAGGCCACGTACAGCGAGCGAAGGCCCTGGGGCTCCTCGTCCACTATGGCGGCGGGCTCGACCACCACCACCGAGTCGAGCTCCAGGCCCTTCACCAAGTGGACGGGCACCAGGCTGACCTGGGCCCCGAGGCCAGCGCCGGGGCCGCCAGGGCCGGGGCCGCCGTAGACGATGCCGGCCCGCTCCAGAGCCGCTGCCAGTTCGTCGACCATCGAGCTGGTGGCGATGACGGCCACGTTGCCCCTACCTACGGCCAGGCGTTCATGCTCGGTAAGCTGGGCCACCTCTATGTCGCGGCGGTGACGAGTGACCTCGACCACCATCGGGGCCTGACCGCCCTCCCGCACCGCTCGGGGCGGACGCAGGCCGGGGGCGGCCACAGCCAGGACGCGCCAGGCTAGCGACAGCACCGCGGCCGGGGTCCGGTAGGCGATGGTCAGCTCGTGGATCCGGGGTTGCCGTCGGGCGGGAAGGTGGGCCAGGACCTGGTCCCAGCTCGTCGGAGCCCAGGCTCCCGTGGCCTGGGCGATGTCGCCCACCACGGTCATGGACCCGTTAAGCGAACGCCGAGCCAGGAGGCGGAGCTCCATGGGCGAGAGGTCCTGGGCCTCGTCGACGACCAGGTGCCCATACAAGCGGGGCTCGTCGTCGTTGCCGCCGCCCTCGGCCCCGAGAAGGGAGCGAGCTTCGTCGAACAGGGCGACGTCGGAGGTGGTCCAGGCGCCAGCGCCGTCGTCACCGCCGTTGCGAGCACGGTAGAGCGCCGCCTGCTCTCCCTCGTCCAGGCGACCGGCCGAGGCCAGGCGCAGCAACGCCCGGGAGCCGAACAGGTCGCGCAGCAACGCCGCCGGTGTGAGCACGGGCCACATCCACTCCAGCGCGCTCCGAACCTCGATGCTCCCCCGGAGCGCCTCCCGCACCGCCGCAGGCTCGACCTTGGTGCGGCCGCTGCCGGCCAGGACCTCCCACAGCTCCCGCTCGACCACCCGCCGCCCGGCGTTGTGCCGGCGCGACCGGCGCCGGGCCGAGGCCACCAGGTGCCGGCTGGCGTCGACGTCACAGCGCAGCGTTTGCAACCCGAACCCGACGACCAGCTCGGCCCGCAAGGGCCGCTGACGATCGGCGACCGCCTTGGCCAGTACGTCGACCATCCGCAGGTCGCCCTTGACCCGTGCCCCGCCCGGCCGCTCCCGTTCTTCGCCCACCGCTTCAGGGACCAGGTCGCAGAGCACCGCCAGTTCCACGCCGGCTTCGCCGAGCGACGGCAGTACCCGCTCGATGTAGGCCAGGTACAGCCGGTTGGGGCCGACCACCAACACGCCTTGGCCCTCGAGGGGGAAGCGATGGGTGTAGAGCAGGTAGGCCGCCCGATGCAGGGCCACGACGGTCTTGCCCGTCCCCGGACCTCCCTGGACCACCACCACCCCGGCCATCTCCGAGCGGATGATCTGGTCCTGCTCGGACTGGATGGTGCCGACGATGTCGCCGAGGCGGCCGGACCGAGGCCGCTCCAACGCCGCGAGGAGCACGCTCCCTCCGGCGACGTCCTCACCGGGCTCCACGCCAACTCCCTGGTCCTCGGGCCTGGACCATTCGAAGTGCTCGTCTTCGATGGCCAGGAGCTGACGGCCCTGGGTGGCGAAGTGGCGCCGGAGGGCCAGGCCCATCGGGTCGAGGCCGGTGGCCCGGTAGAACGGCTCGGCGATTGGGGCTCTCCAGTCGACCACCACCGGTTCCTGGTCGTCGTCGGCCACCGCCATCCTGCCGATGTAGAACCGCTCAGCGCTGTCGGCGAGGTCGATGCGACCGAAGACCAGGGCGGCGTCACCAACCTCCAGCTGGGCCAGACGAGCCCGGATGGACTCCTCGACCACATCGCTCTCGACCCGGGCCTGGTGGGTGCCGCCCGGTCCCACCGCAGACAGTCGGCGAAGGCGTAGTACCCGCTGCCTGGCCGCCTCCAGGCGATCATAGGCGTGATCGACGTAGGCCTGCTCGGCCTCGAGCTCTGGATGTCCGGCCATGGGGCTGCTCAGCAGGTCGGCTACGGGGGACCGGCCATGCTACGGCGAGCTGAGCTCGGCTGTGCACCGCCACGCCGTCAGCCGGCCATGAGGGGCCACTGGCTAATCTCTCGCCGTGCATCCCGGGTGGAAGGACGGCCGCATCACCGCCTTCGGGATGTTGCTGGAAGCCCACGCCGTGCTGGTCGCCGCCGTGGGCCGGGAGTTGGAGGTCGCCACCAAGCTGCCGCTCACCTGGTTCGAGATCCTCATCCGCCTGGCTCGCAGCCCCGGCCAGCAGTTGCGGATGACCGAGCTGGCCGCACAGGCGTCGCTGAGCACCAGCGGCGTGTCCCGTCTGGTCGACCGCTTGGAGGAAGTCGGCCTCATCCGCCGTGAGGCGTGTCCCTCCGACCGTCGAGGGGCGTTCGCCGTGCTCACCGATGCTGGGGTCGAGGCGCTGGATGCGGCCATCCCCGTGCACATCGAAAGCCTGGGCCGCCACCTCGGTGATCCGCTGGGCCCGGACCGCCTCCTTGCTCTCACCGGCATGTTGGAGATCCTGCGGGACACCACCCGGGGCGGTCCCCCAGCGCCTCCGGAGACCTGCGCCTGAACCAGGTGCCGGCCGTCGCCGTGGTCCTCGGGGGCGGAGGCCTGGTCGGCCATGCCTGGCACGTCGGGGTGATGGCCGGCCTGGCTGAGGTCACCGGATGGGATCCTCGTCGGGCCGAACTGATCGTGGGAACGTCGGCGGGGGCGGTGGTCGCCGCGGAACTGCGGGCGGGCCTGCACCCCGCCGACCTCCTGCGTCCTGGCATCGGCGCCGCCCCCACGACCCTGCCCCAACCGGTGCTCAACACCCGGTCCTGGATGCCGGCAGCCCCGGGGATGGCGGTGCGGGCCGTCCTGGCCCGGGCCCCGGCCGGGCTGCTGGCCGCCGGCCTGGCACCCCGGGGCCGCCGGGACCCGGCCATCATCGCCGACGCCGTCGCCCGCTTGTACCCCGACGGTTGCAATTGGCCCGACCGACCCCTGTGGGTGTGCGCCGTTCGCCTCGGCGACGGCCAGCGCGTCGTGTTCGACGGCGACGGCGACGGCGACGGAGACGGAGACGGAGACGGAGACGGAGACGTTGCTACCGTCGTCTCCGCCTCGTGCGCCATGTCCGGCTTCTTCTCCCCTGTCCGCATCGGCGGTCGGGCCTACGTCGACGGTGGGGCCCGCTCGGTGAGCAACGCCGATCTGGTGGTCGATGCCGGTTTCGACCTGGTCCTGGTGTCATCGCCCATGACCCTCGACCGGGCCAGCGTGGCGCGACCCCGTTGGAGGGCGCCGCCGGTCAAGCACCTGCAACGAATGGCGCACGGCTCCCGGCTCCGGCGAGAGGTGGCGTCGATTCGCCGTAACGGAGCGACGGTGGCGACGTTCGAGCCCGGACCCGACGACCTGCCCGTCATGGGCAGCATGGCCATGGCCATGGACTTAGGCCGTCGGGCAGCGGTGACCGAGCAGGCCAGGGCCAGCACGCTTCGGAAGATGGGATCAGCGCCACTGGAGGCGGTGCGTTCCCAGCTCTCTGCGGCGGCTTGGCCACGGTCTTAGGGTCTCCTGAAGGGGGTGCTCGCCGACGGCGTCAAGTACGAGTTCGGCCAGGGGCCCCTGCATCGAAGCGACCCAACAGGCCCAGAGGTAAGCGTCGGCCTGGCCGAGAGCCCGCTTCGCTA
>JBPCJK010000105.1:0-6814 GCA_051005375.1 Acidimicrobiales bacterium | reverse complement strand
CAGCCACACGTGGGCCCGCCGGGCGCCGGTCCCCTCGGCGATGATGCGTGCCACCGTGGAGAGCAGGTCCTCGGTGGGCACGCTCGCAGCCATCCGTCCCGAGAGCTCGGAGAGCACCTCGTAGGGCGTGGCCCGCTTCCCGTAGACCAGCCGGTTGGCGAAGCGGTTGACCCGGGCCTTGACCGGCTCGAAGGCTACGGCCACCACGCCGGTCGCCAGGATGGAGAGCACGACGTTGTTCCCGTGCGCCCCCACGGCCCGACCGATGCCGACGACGACGCCCACGTACACGGCGCTCACGAAGCCGGCGAGGATCCCGTACAACAAGGTGCGGCTGATGACGCGCTCGATGTTCCACAACCGGTAGCGCAGGATGCCGGCGAACAACGCCAGCGGGATGAGGGCGAAGACAGGCTGGAACACCCGGAACAGCTCCACCGGGATCAGCGCCACGGGCCGGCCGGCGAAGCCGGGGAAGGCTGCCTCCCGGGCGCCGCTGGTGAGCACGAACAACCCGACCAGCAGGGCCGGGATCAGCGCCCAGAACAGCAGCCGAGCCTGCTGGCGCTCGAGGGGGGTGGGCGAACGCCGGTAGCGGTAGGCCTGGGCCGCCACCCCGGCCATTGGGGTCAACAGGCCGAAGTACATGATCAGGGCGACGGTGCGAGAGGTCCCCTCGACTTGGAAAGCCAGGGTGGAGACCACGGCGGTGAGGGGCCCGTAGAGCGCGCCCAGAGCCCACCCAGGCCAGCGGGGCACCAGCCTGCCGTCGGGGAAGCACAGGAGGGCGAAGACATACGACACCGCGGCGACGAGTTGGAGCCCGAGGTGCAAGGCAGCATCCACCCGGGTGGCGGAGAGCGCCTCGTAGACCCCGTAGGCCTGCAGGTTGAACACTGCCGCGGTGCCCACCATGGCCGTGGCCAACAGCAGCGCCGTGCGCTCCCGGGGGCGCAGCCAGACGAGGAGGCCGGCCAGGGCCAGGTTGAACAGGCTGAAGCCGTAGTCGAGGGCGAGCTGCAACGGGGGCTGGACACGATGCGAGGTGTCGGCCATGGCCAGGGCGGCCCGCCCGAAGATGTCGGGCCGCATCCCCCACTCATGGAGGCTCTCGTGCCAGGATGGCGAAGCGGCGGCCACCGCCGAGGCCACCCCGAAGCCCAGCACGGCCACCGCCATCACGGTGTAGGCGGCCAGCAGGCCCAGAGCTACCAGCAGGGCACGAGGGGACTGCGGCTCGCTCCCGGCGCTCCCGCTCACCGCACCGCCGGGTACCGCGGTGCCGCTCACCGCCACCACAGTGCCGGTAACCGCACTACTCGACCAGGATCTCGCCCACCATGCGGGGGTGGATCAAGCAGGCGTACTTGTAGCGCCCCGGCTTGGTGAAGGTCAGGCTGTACTCCCCCTCATAGAGCGACCCCGACGACCGGAAGCCGGACCCGTCCCACGTCCCACCGTCGACCACCGGCGGGGTGTCGCTATCGCCCGGTGGCGCCCCCGGGCCGCCCACGGGTTGGTAGGCTTGGGGGTTGAAGGTCACCCGACCGTCGTCAGCCACCGTGTACTGGGGGAAGTAACTGGGGACGCCGAAGCTCACGGTGTGGCCGCCGACGAAGTTCCAGGTGACCTTCTGGCCGACCTTGGCGGTGATCTGGCGGGGGATGAACTCGCTGATGAAGGCCTCCGGAGCGGCATCGGAGGCGAAGCCCGACAGGTAGCCGGTGATCTTCTGGCCACCGATCTCGGCCTGTCCCGCCTTGGCCTGGTTGTAGGCCTGGAGCAACGGCGCGGATACCTTCTGGATCTCGGCCCGGGCTGCCTTGTCGACGCTCGACTGGGACGGGATGTCGGACCCCTTGGGCTGGACCACGATCTCACCTGACATAAGCGGGCCGTGCAGGTTGCAGTAGTAGTTGTAGGTGCCGGGGGCGATGTCGTCGGCCAGCTTCATGGTGAACTGGTTGCCCTGCTCACCCTCGTAGGGGATGAACCCGCTGTTGTAGTACGACTGGCGACCGTTGAAGGCGGGCTGGGGCGTCTTGGGGCAAGGCGTCTCCGGGTCGGTGGGGGGCAGCCCCTGGTCGAGGTAGCAGGGCTGGCCCGCCACCTGGTTCACCGTTCCGTCCTCCCCGAGGAACTCGGGCAGAGGCGCCAGCGCCTCGAGGATCTCGGGGGGCGGCTCGTCGGGGATCGGAGCGTTGCGCCTGATGAGGTCGCGCACGGGCGCCACCGCCTTGTCCACCAGGGTCCCCATGGTCACGCTGTGGGCCTCACCCGTCCACGCCTGCTTGAACTCCACGGTGTCGCCTGGTCGCACGGTCAGGACCTGGGGGAAGTAGGTCAGGAAGGAGCCGGCGAACTCGTCGTCGTTGTAGTCGACCAGCACCCTGCGGCTCTGGGAGGCGGACGGATCTGACCGGGCGCACGCTGCCGCCAGCAGGGCCACGGCGGCGAGGACGCAAGCCAGCCCTCGCCGGGATCTGGCCTCGGAGGCCCGCATGTCGACCGACTCTACAACTCGTCACCGGCACGGCAAGGGGGGCTACCGGGCGTGTTCAGGGGTGGGCTACCACCACCCCCGGACGGAACTACCGGGCCAGGTCACCCAGGTGGGCGATGAGGTTGGGGGCGACGCCGAAGGCCACCGTGGCCAGCGCGCACAGGGCCAGCGAGGCCGACAACGACGCCGGTACCCGCACCGGTGTGGTGTCGCCGTCGGGTACCGGGCTCATCCACATCTCCCGGGCCACCGCGGCGTAGTAGAAGAGCGCGATCACCGAGTTCACCACGGCGATGACGGCCAGGGTGACGGCGGCGAAGGACCCGGCGTCGAGCAGGGTCTTGAACACCACGAACTTGGCGTACCAGCCCCCGAGCGGCGGGACCCCGGCCAGGGCGAAGAGGAAGACGCTCATCAGCACGGTCAGGCCCGGGGCGTACTCGAACAGCCCCCCGTACGATCCGATCTCCCCCGAGCGGGTCTTGCGGGCCACGGCCATGACCACGGCGAAGGCGCCCAGGTTCATCGCCGCGTAGATGAGCAGGTAGGTGACCACAGCTCCTACGGCGGTGCCGACGCCGTCGGGCCCGGGGAGCTCGGAGGCCACGGCGAAGGGGGCCAGCATGAAGCCGGCCTGGGCCACCGAGGAGTAGGCCAGCAGGCGCACGATGTTGGTCTGGCGCAGGGCGATGAGGTTGCCGACGGTCATGGTGATCGCAGCCAGCACCCAGAACATCGGCGCCCACACGTCGGAGCGTCCGAGGAAGCCGACGAAGACCAGTTGCATGAGGGCCACGAACCCGGCGGCCTTGGACGCCACCGACAGAAAGGCGGTGATAGGGGTAGGCGCTCCCTGGTAGGTGTCCGGCGCCCAGGTGTGGAAGGGCACAGCGGAGACCTTGAAGGCGAAGCCCACCACGACGAACACGATGCCCACGGTCACCACCGGTGCCGACGACTCTCCCGTCGCCACCGCCTTGGCGATCTCGCTGAGCACCGTCGAGCCGCTGACGCCGAACACCAGCGACATGCCGTAGAGCATCACCGACGAGGCGAACACCCCCAACAGGTAGTACTTGAGCGAGGCCTCGTTGCCCCGCAGGTCGCGCTTGCGCCAGCCGGCGAGCAGGTAGGCCGGTATGGACAGCAGCTCCAGGGCCACGAAGATGCTGAGCAGATCGCGGGAGCTGGCCATGATGGTCATGCCCAGCAGCGACGACAGCAGCAAGAAGTAGTACTCGCCCTCGTAGTAGTCGCCCTCGCCGACGTAGTCGGTGCTGATGAGCACGGTGACGTAGCCGGCCACCAGGAACAGCGCTTTGAGGACCAGGGCGAAGTTGTCGACCACGTAGGCACCGCCGAACAGGCTGCGGTCGGCCCCGTCGACGGCCAGGGTGAGCACCGGCACAACCGAGGCCAGCAGGCCAACGCCGGCGATGGTGGAGGTGGCCCAGCGGCCCCGGTCCTCGTAGACCAAGTCGACGAACAGCAGCACGGCCAGGGTCAGCACCAGGACGATCTCGGGCCCAAAGGCGTGGAAGTCGACCGCCGGGGCGCTGAAGGCTGCGAAGGGCACGGGTCTAGCGCCCCAGCATCCGCATCGGTGCGGCGCCCACGGCCTCGATGGTGGTGCGCACGGCGTCGTTGGTCAAGGAGAACAGCAGGCCGGGGAAGATGCCGAGCACCACGATGAGGATCAGCATCGGCACCCAGGCTGCGTACTCGGGCCAGTGCATGTCGGGGATGCGAGCCCGGGCGAACTCCTCGGTGGGAGTGCCGAACGCCGCCCGCTGCAGCATCCACAGCAGGTAGCCGGCGGCGAACACGGTGCCGATGGCGGCGATCACCATGTAGGTGCGAAACAGGCCCACGGACAGCCCTTCGGCAGGGTTGTAGGCGGCGAGGATGGCCGGGAACTCCCCCCAGAACCCGGCCAGGCCGGGCAGCCCCAGCGAGGCCATGGCGAGGAACCCCAGGATCCAGCCCATGCGGGGGGCCTGGAGGAGCAGCCCGCCGAGCCGGGACAGCTCCAGGGTGTGGAAGCGGTCCTTCATGGATCCGGCGACGAAGAACAACATCCCGGTGATGAGGCCGTGCGCCACCATCCCGAACACCGCGGCGTTGATGCCGAAGTCGGTCAGGGTGGCGATGCCCAGCATCACGAAGCCCATGTGGGCCACCGAGGAGAAGGCGATCAGGCGCTTCATGTCGCTCTGGGCCAGGCAGCCGAGGGCCCCGTAGATGATGCCGATCACGGCCAGGCCGCCGATCCACGGAGCCCAGGTCATGGCCGCATCGGGAAGGATGGGGATGGCGATGCGCACGAAGCCGTAGGTCCCCAATTTCAGCAGGATGGCGGCCAGGATCACCGAGCCCTGGGTGGGGGCCTGGGTGTGGGCGTCGGGCAGCCAGGTGTGGAACGGGAACATGGGCACCTTGATGGCGAAGCCCATGAACAGGCCGCCGAAGATGACCAGCTGGGTGGCGTGGGGGATGGTGTCGGACGCCATGGCCACCAGATCGGGGATGGAGAAGGTCTGACCCCCCTGGAAGAACAGGGCGAGGAAGCTCAGGATCATGAGGGCGGAGCCGAACAGGGTGAACAGGAAGAACTTGATGGCGGCGTACTGGCGCTGCTCGCCGCCCCACACGCCGATCATGAAGTACATCGGCAGCAGCACCACCTCGAAGAACACAAAGAACAAGATGAGATCCTGGGCCACGAAGGTGCCGTTCATCCCCGTCTCCAGGACCAGGATGAGGATCAAGAAGGCCTTGGGGTTGTGGGGCTCGGGGAAGTGGTTCCAGCTGTAGATCACCGTCGCCAGCACCACGAACATCGACAGCAGCAGCAACGGCAGCGAGATCCCGTCGACCCCGACGATGTAACGGCTGTTTATGACGTCGATCCACGACGTGTTCACGCCGAACTGCAACACGTCTGCCCGCCCGTAGTCGAACCGGACCAGCAGGTAGATGCCCACGGCGAAGGTCAACACGGTGGTGAGCACGGCGATGACCTTGTGGTCGAGCTCCCGCCGCCCGGGCAGCACCATCATGACGGCCGCCCCCAGCAGGGGCAGGAAGACCGCCGCACTCAGGGCAACGTCGTCGAGACCGTCCATACCTACTCCTATCTCATGGTGCAACCGGAGGTTGCACCATGAATTGATCGTGCTCCGACCGACCGGCGGAGCCGGTCAGTCTCCGCCCTGAGAGACCCTCTGGGCGAGCTCCGCTCGACGGGCCGCCAGCCAGGGAAGGGCCGCCTTCGGCGGCGGCGTGGGTGGCCGGCAGCACCCGCTCGGCGTTCTCGAGTGCAGTCTGGTGGCTCCGGGTTCTGGCGTGATCTGGGCATCAGACGAAGATGACCAGGCCGAGGGCCAGGACGGCAGCCGCCCCGAACAGCAGGGCGCCATACTGCTGGACCCGGCCGGTCTGGATCGCACGCAGGATGCCGCCGAAGCCCTCGGCCCCGAAGCCGGCGCCGTTGACGGCCCCGTCGACCACCCCCTGGTCGATGTTGCGGTAGACCCAGCTCCCCAGCCAGGCGGCGATGATGGCCACGCCGTTGACCACGCCGTCGATCACCTTCTGGTTGAACCAGTAGGCCCCCCGGGCGATGGCGCCCTTGATAGAGCCGATGATCAGGCCGGTGTAGAGGTGGTCGAGGTAGTACTTGTTGACCAGGAACCGGTAGCCGGCGGCGGCGGCGGCGTTGCGGCTGGTGACGCCCCGAGGCAGCCGCCGTTCAAAGAACAGCAGCCCGCCGAGGGCGAGGGCGGCGAGCACCACCACCGTCGACACCACCGCCGAGAAGACGTCGAAGGGGTGCGTCGCCACCCCGGCGAGGTGGAACACCCGGTTCTCGGTGAGCTTGGCGAACAGCTCGAAGCCGGGGAGGTTGAGGAACCCGGCACCGACGGAGAAGACGGCCAGCACGACCAGGGGCACGGTGATGGCCTTGGGCGACTCGTGGGGATGGCCGTGGCCGCGGTACTCGCCATAGAAGGTCAGGTACACGCAGCGGGCCATGTAGGCGGCGGTCAGGAACGCCCCCACCAGCCCTACCAGCTCGAAGAGCCGGTAGCCGTTCTCCCCCGCCCCGAGGAGGATCTCGTCCTTGGACCAGAAGCCGGCGAAGGGGAACAGCCCGGCCAGGGCCAGCGAGCCGATCATGAAGGTGGCGAAGGTGGTGGGCATGTACTTTCGCAAGCCCCCCATGTCGGCCTTCATCTCGAAGCTGTGCACGGCGTGGCTGACCGAGCCGGCCCCGAGGAACAGCAGCCCCTTGAAGAAGGCGTGGGTGAA
>JBPCJK010000104.1:0-3476 GCA_051005375.1 Acidimicrobiales bacterium | reverse complement strand
TGGGACCTCGACGCCGCCACCTCCATGACCGCCTGGCTGCGTGACCACGCCCGCATGACCAGGGGCGACGCCGCTCGCACCGTGGCCTCGGCCAAGCGCCTGCGCAGCTTGCCCCTGACCACCACCGCCGCCGGCGAGGGCGCCCTGTCGGCGGGCCAGGTCAAGGTGATCCTCGCCAACGTCACCGACCGCAGCGCCGATCTGTTCGCCACCCACGAGGAGGCGGTAGTCCCCCAGCTGGTGCGCGCCAGCGTCACCGAGACCGAGTCGGCCATGCGCTGGTGGGCGGTCCGGGCCGACTCCACCCTCGACGACCCCAAGGACCGCCCCGAGCCCAAGTCCAAGCTGCACCTGTCCCAGACCCTGGCCAATCACTGGCGCCTCGACGGAGAGCTCGACCCGCTGAGCGGCGAGGTCCTCGACACCGCCCTGCGCCTGGCCGAGGCCCCCCTCGACGACGCCGAGTCCGAGGGCACCGAGCGCAGCACCCCATCGCAGCGCCGGGCCGTGGCCCTGGACCTGATCTGCCGGTGGTTCCTGGAGCACCGGGACCACCCACCCGCCAGCCGCCATCGCCCCCATGTCAACGCCATCGTCGACGCCGAGGATCTCGAGGCCGGTCGGGGTGGGCACTTCCCCGACGGGACCACCATCGACGGGCCGAGCCTGGCCTCCCTGGTGTGCGACTCGGTGATCCACCGCCTGGTCATGGCCGGGGGCTCGACCATCCTCGACTACGGCACCGGCACCCGCACCATCTCTCCCGCCCTGTTCAACGCCGTGGCCATCCGTGACCACCACTGTCGCTTCCCCGGCTGTGACCGCCGAGCCTCGTGGTGTGAGGTCCACCACGTGGTCCATGTGCAGGACGGCGGAGCCACCTGCCCGTCAAATGTCACCTTGCTGTGCAGCCGCCATCACCATCGCCTGCACCAACCGGGGTGGCGGGCAACCCTGGCCCCCGACGGCGAGCTGGTGGTCACCGATCCGGGCGGGAGGAAGCGCAGCACCCGCCCACCCGGGCGCAGTCCCCGGCCACCGCCGGAGAGGTTGGTGGCGTGAGCGGCCGTTTGCTACGACGGACGGGTATTCGGCCACCTGCTATCAAGAACCGTATACTTATCTACGGTTTATGAAAGCGCCGGCTCCCTCCCTCGCCCCCATCTTGCGGTCTGACACGCAGGGCCGGATCCTGGCGCGCCTCTTTGCCGATCCGGCGAAGGCCTACAACCTGTCGGAGCTAGTCGCATGGGCGAGCTCGAGCATGCCCACGGTGCAACGGGAGGTCGGCCGCGCTGAAGACGCCGGGATCGTCACGACCGAGAAGGTAGGACCGACCCGGCTGGTCCGTGCCAATCCTGCGCACCCGCTCTTCAGACCGTTTTCCCAGATTGTGCTCGGGACCTACGGACCGCCTGCAGTCATCGCCCGCGAGTTCGACGCCATCGACGGCGCCAAGGCCGTCCTGATCTTCGGGTCATGGGCTGCTCGCTACCTCGGCCAGCCCGGACGCGCCCCCAATGACATCGACGTGCTGGTGATCGGTTCACCCGATCGCGACTTGGTCGACGACGCTGCCGAGCGTGCCGAACGCGTCATCGGTCTCCCGGTGCAGGCCACGGTTCGATCCTGCTCTCAGTGGTCTGCAGCACGCGACAGCTTTCTTCAGGGAGTCAAGGGCCGTCCGCTGGTCGTCGTGCTCGCCATGGATGACCTCAATGAGAAACTCCCGAGCGCTCCTGAGAATCTCGAGGTGTTGGCGTGAGCTGGGAACGCGGGCGAGCCGACATCGA
The DNA here is from genome assembly GCA_051005375.1 of Acidimicrobiales bacterium. Taxonomy (GTDB): domain Bacteria; phylum Actinomycetota; class Acidimicrobiia; order Acidimicrobiales; family CADCSY01; genus JADDRA01. Next base: position 1,683 of record JBPCJK010000104.1, on the reverse strand, counting down.
ACGGCTGCTCGATGACGGCGAACTTGAGAGGGTCCCGCCATCAGCCGAGGTCGGCGGTCGTCTACTCGCCGGCGCCGAGGCCCACATCGCGCTGGCCAGCAAGGGCCTCGAGGACGACCCGGCCGGGGTGTTGCAGTTGAGCTATGACGCAGCGCGGAAGGCGTCGGCCGCCCTGCTGGCGGTACAAGGGGTGCGCGGGACGACGCGCGGCGGCCACGTCGCGGTGATCGACGCCGTGCGGGCGCAGTTCAACGACCGCGGTGGCATGGAGGTGTTTGGCAGGCTTCACCGCCTCCGCCGGCGCCGCAACACCACGGAGTACCCCGACTCGGAGTCACCGACGGTCACAGAGGATGACGCTAGGCAAGCGCTGAAGACGGCGCGGGAGACGGCCGACGCGGCGAAGCGGCTGATCGACAGCGGCCGGCTGGTCCCGTTCGAGTAGTGACATGGCTGATTTGCTTCCAGCTCGGAAGGGGCCGATTGTGCTCCGAGGGACACCACCAGATCAGCCTCACATACTCGTCGTGATGCTCGACCTCGAGCCAAGCGCTGAGCTGTCCGCAGCGTGAGGAAGGCGTCAGGGCAGGCGGCACCAAGGGCGAGCGAACGTCGATGGACGGCCGTCCCTAGCCGGCGACGCGGTCACCAGGGAGTCGATGATCCCGGGCAGGTCGGACCAGTGCCTGGAGCGCCGCACCCGCCACAATGGGCAGCGTCGCCAGGTCGAGGACGGCCGCCACCCGGTCGGCAGCCGGTGGCCGGAGGTCGACGCCGCGGGGGCCGGCCACGCCATGGTCGTGCTCTTGCCTGCCTCCTGGGCCCCCATCAGCCCCCACGCCGTCCCGTCCACGACGAACCCGCCGGCGTGGAGGGCGACCCGCCCGTCCCACCAGGCGAAGATCGAGGCGGCGGCGGTCAGGCAGGGGTGGGCCAACCGGTAGCGGTCGGGTTGCCCTTCCAGGCAGAACCGGGCGGTGCGGGTCTCTCGCTCGACCACCAGGTGACCGGCCAGAACGACACCGCCGCCGGGAGGAGCCGAGCCCGGTCTCGGGTGGCAGGGCTAGGGGCGCCTGCCATCGCAACTTAACTCGATCTCGGGCCAGCCGGTACCGGGATGGACCAGCAGGCCGTCCATGAGGCCGGCGACGTCGCCGGTGACCGTGAGGCCGTAGGCTCCCCCTGTTCCCTTCTCTGGCGAGCAAGGAGCCACGGGCTTTGGAGGTCGCGTCGATGTTGTCTGGTCCACGAGCCGGATGGTAGGGGATGGCCAGACCGCCCCCCGCCAGGGATTGCGGGTGGCCGGTCTGGTGAAGTGCTTCGGCACGCTGGCCGCCCTCGACGGAATCGACCTGGAGGTGCCGTGGGGCGGCATCGTCGCGCTGCTCGGCCCCAACGGGGCGGGGAAGAGCACGCTGCTGCGGGTCCTGGGGACATCGGTGCTCCCCGACCGGGGCCACGTGGAGGTGGCGGGCCACGACGTGGTGACCGATCCGGTCGCCGCTCGCCGATCGCTGGGCCTGGTCCTCGGCGACGAGCGGTCCTGGTACTGGCGCCTGAGCGGCCGTGAGAACCTCGAGTTCTTCGCCGCCCTCAACGGCTTTCGTCGCCGTGCCGCTCGCCAGCGCACCGAGGAGCTCCTGGCCCTCGTCGGCTTGACCGATGCGGCCGACCGCCGTTTCG
>JBPCJK010000103.1:0-18761 GCA_051005375.1 Acidimicrobiales bacterium | reverse complement strand
TCGCCGTTCGCTTGGGGGCCGGTCCCCGGGCCCGCCGGTCGGCCAGGAGCTCGGCGGCACGGTCGCTGGTGATGCCATCCACGGCGTCGCCCTTGCGCAGCGAGGCGTTGGTCTCGCCGTCGGTGACATAGGGCCCGAACCGGCCCTCCTTGACCAGCATGGGCTTGCCCGAGGCAGGATCGGCGTCCAGCTCCCGCAGCGGCGGCGCCGCCCGGCCCTGGCCGCCCCGGCGCTTGGGCTCGGCCAGCAGCTTGCGGGCGTCGTCGAGCGACACGGTGAACAGCTCGTCCTCTGACTCCAGGCTGCGGCTCTCGCTTCCCTTCTTGATGTAGGGGCCGTAGCGACCGTTCTGGGCGGTGATCTCCTGGCTGTCGTCCGGGTCGAGGCCGACCAGCCGGGGCAGGGTGAGCAGGCGCAGGGCCTCGTCGAGGGTAAGGGTCGCCGGGTCCATGGTCTTGAACAGCGACGACGTCGGGGGCTTGTCCTTGGCCCCGTCGAGCGTCTCACCCAGCTGCACGTAGGGCCCGTAGCGGCCCGCCTTGACCAGGACGTCCAACCCGGTGGCGGGGTCGTCGCCGAGCACCCGGTCGCCACTCGGGGCGGCCAGCAGCTCGAGCGCCCGTTCCACGGTGAGCTCGTCGGGGGCCAGGTCGTCGGGGATGCCGGCGGTGTCCTCGCCCCGTTGCACGTAAGGCCCGTAGCGACCCACCCGGCCCACCACCTCCCGACCCTCGGGGTCGAGCCCGAGGGGGATGGAGTTCACCTGGCGGGCGTCGATGTCGGGCAGGTGCTCGGAGACCATGCGCTGCAGGCCCTCGTCACCGTCATGGCGCCCGCCTTCGCCCTCGGCCCCGCCAGGGCCGCCGTTGGCGCGCATACCGAAGTAGAAGCGGGACAGCCACGGGAGCGATTGCTCGGTCCCGGCGGCGATCTCGTCCAGGCAGTCCTCCATACGGGCGGTGAAGGCGTAGTCGACCAGGTCGGCGAAGTGGCGCTCGAGCAGGGTGACCACGGCGAAGGCGGTGAAGGAGGGCACCAGAGCGCTCCCCTTCTTCCACACGTAGCCCCGGTCCTGGATGGTCCCGATGATGCTGGCGTAGGTGGAGGGCCGGCCCACCCCGAGCTCCTCCAGGCGCTTGACCAGGGAAGCTTCGGTGTAGCGGGCGGGAGGTGAGGTCTCATGGCCGGAGGGGACGAGCGCCGACAGGTCCAGCTCATCGCCCTCGGCCAACGCCGGCAGCCGCCGCTCGCCGTCCTCGGCGTCCCTCTCGCTGTCGCTGCCCTCCACATAGACCCGCTGGAAGCCCGGGAAGGTGACGACGGTGCCGCTGGTGGCGAACTCGGCGTCGGTCCCGGCCGCCGTCGTGGCGCCGAGGCGAACGGTGACGGTCTCGCCCACGGCGTCGGGCATCTGCGAGGCGACCGTCCGCTGCCAGATGAGCTCGTAGAGGCGGGCCTCGGCAGAACCCACCTGGCGACCCACATGCTCAGGGGTGCGGAACGAGTCACCGGCGGGTCGGATGGCCTCGTGCGCCTCCTGCGCCGACTTCGACTTGTTGGCGTAGCGCCGGGGGGCGTCGGGGAGGTATCGGGCACCGAAGCGCTCCACGATCTCGGCCCGGGCTGCGGCCAGGGCGGTCTCCGAGAGGGTCGTGCTGTCGGTGCGCATGTAGGTGATGTAGCCGTCCTCGTAGAGGCGCTGGGCGGCGCGCATGGCCTGGGCCGACGACATCCGCAGCTTTCGACCCGCCTCCTGCTGGAGCGTGGAGGTCATGAACGGGGCTGCCGGCCGACGCCGGTAGGGCTTGCGCTCGACCGACCGAACGACGAAGTCGGCATCCGACAGCTCCGGCGCGAGGCGACGGGCACCGGTTTCATCGAGCACGACGGCCTCGCCGCTGGCGAGTTCGCCGTTCTCGGTGAAATCGCGACCGGTGGCCAGGCGACGACCGTCGAGGGCGACCAGGGTGGCTTCGAAGGACCGGCCGTCCCCGCCCGCCTTCTCGCCTCCCTCGCCATCCCCGGAGGCGCCAGGGGCGAAGGTCCCCACCAGGTTCCACCACTGGGCGGGCCGGAACCGCATCCGGGCCCGCTCCCTGTCGACCACCATGCGGGTAGCCACGCTCTGCACCCGACCGGCGGACAGGCCGGTCATGACCTTCTTCCATAGGACCGGGCTGACCTCGTAGCCGTAGAGCCGGTCGAGTATGCGCCTGGTCTCCTGGGCGTCGATGCGGCGGAGGTCCAGGTCCCGAGGCTCGGCGATGGCCCGCTCGATGGCCGATCGGGTGATCTCGTGGAACACCATTCGCCGCACCGGCACCTTCGGGCGCAGCACCTCGCGAAGGTGCCAGGCGATGGCCTCCCCCTCCCTGTCCTCGTCAGTTGCCAGGTAGACCTCACTGGCGTCCTTCAGCAGCCGGCGCAGCTTGGCCACTTGCTCCTTCTTCTCCCTGGGCACGACGTAGAGCGGCTTGAAGTCATGATCGACATCGATCCCGAGGCGGGCCCACGGCTCGCCCTTGTGCTCAGCAGGGACCTCGGCCGCCGAACGGGGAAGATCTCGGATGTGGCCGATGGACGATTCGACGACGTAGTCGTTGCCCAAGAAGGCGGCGATGGTGCGGGCCTTGGCCGGGGATTCGACTATCACCAGGGGTTTGGGCACCTGCACACCGAAACCCGGCATCCCCGGATTGTCAAGCGGCGGACGTCAGGGGTCCCGGCGGGGGTGGAGCGTCGAGGTGGGCCATCGGGGCGGTTCGAGACGACTTGCCTCGGGTCGGTCGGCATCCGCCATGATCCCGGCCGGATAACCTGGCGATAGATGTATCCAGGCACTAACGAGATAGGAGAGTGGCGTTGCCTGATCTGACAACCGAGGAGCCACAGGAGAAGGGCGAGGGCGCAGGTGGGAGCGCCTTCGTGTCCATCCTGGTGCTGGTCGTGGTCGTAGCCCTGGGTGCTGGGGCCTTGCTGGCCAACCGGTCCGACTCGTCTGGCGCCGGCACCCGGGAGGCCTCCGGTCCAGGTCAGACGGACACTGCGGGAAACGGTCCGATGGCCAGCGGCGAGGGAGCGCCCGCCGACGGGCACGCCGGCGAGGAGCCTGCAGTGGGGACCTCGGAGGTTCCTCCCCAGACCGACCTCGGGGCGGTGCCAGTCAAGAGCCAACGCACGGTGCGGGCCGAGCCGGTGCTACGGGATGGGGTGAAGGTCTTCACCCTCGACGCCGAGCCGGTGCAGTGGGAGCTCATCCCCGGTACCTCGGTCACCGCCTGGGGCTACAACGGCCAGGTGCCGGGGCCCGAGATCTGGGTCGACGAGGGCGACCGGGTCCGCTTCGAGTTCACCAACCGCCTGCCCGTGCCCACCACCATCCACTGGCACGGCATCAACGTGCCCAACGAGATGGACGGGGTCCCCGGGGAGACCCAGGATCCGATCCAGCCCGGCGCCACCTTCGTCTACGAGTTCGAGGCCAAGCCGTCGGGCACGTTCTGGTACCACTCACACTTCGACTCGGTGCGCCAGCTCGACATGGGCCTGTCCGGCACCTTCGTCATCAAGGGCCGAGACGAGGCTGTCTACGACAAGGAGTTCGTCCAGCTCCTCGACGAGTGGATCCGGCTCCCTGACGGCAGCAACGGCTGGGAAGGGGTGACCCATGCCGGCCACAACGCCAGTGAGTACAACTGGTTCACCATCAACGGGAAGTCACACCCGGCGACCGACGACATGGTCGTGGCCGAGGGAGACCGGGTCCGGGTCCGGGTCATCAACGCTGGGTACCAGGTCCACCCCATGCACCTGCACGGCAAGAGGTTCACCGTGGTGGCCAAGGACGGCGCCCCCGTCCCCACTCCCTACCAGGCCGACACCGTCCTGGTGGGGCCCGGGGAGCGCTACGACTTCGAGTTCGTGGCCGACGACCCAGGAACGTGGATGTTCCATTGCCACATCCTCCACCACGTCACCAACAACGCGGTGATCGAGCCGGGAGGGCTCATGGACTTCGTCAGGTACGAGGGGTACGAGAACGCTTACCAAAAGAGCAGAGAGCAATGACCGACGACGCGGCCAAGAAGAGCAATGGCATGAGCCCGGCGGCCCGCATCGGGGCAGTGGTGGTGGTGGCCGCCATGGCCTTCGGCGCGGCCTTCCTCCTGTTCGGAGGCGACTCCGACAACCCCGCCGACGTCGCCGGAGGAGGTGGCGGGAAAGCAGCCGGTAACAACGGGGCCGGGAGCGGCGACGACAGCGATACCTGCGCAGCCAAGGACGCCACCGACGCCGCCGGATCGCCGTACAAGGTGATGGTCACGACTGAGCCCAACCCGCCGAAGCCCCAGGGCTCGACCTTCCAGATCACGGTGGAGCGTGACGGGAAGCCGTTGGAGGGGGCGGCTGTGTGCGTGACGGCAAACATGACTGAGATGGAGATGGATGCCGTTGGCGGTCGCGCCCAGGAGGTCGAGGCCGGTCGCTTCGAGTTGCCTGTCGACTTCGGCATGCGCGGCGCCTGGGGGGGCAGCGTGGTGGTCAGCGAACCGGGCCAGACGCCTGTGTCGATGCCGCTGTCGTTCGACGTCCAGTAGGTGTTGCCTCCGATCCCTGGGTCGGTGGCGTTCGCGGATCGGACCCGCCCGCCTCCACCTCTCTCGTTCCGGCGTCAGCCGGTGACGGGTTCCGAAAGTCACTGACGCCAGAACGAACAGGCGGGAGTCCGGGTTTACTGAGGCGCATGGGAAAGGGGTGGCGTAGGAGCGGCGTGGTGGCGGGACTGGCGTCCGCCGCCGCCGCCTTGGCCACTGGCGAGGTGCTCGCCGCCCTGTTGGCGCCGGCCCCCTCGCTGGTGCGCTCGGTGGGCCAAGAGGTCATCAACCGGGTACCGCCTGCTGTCGAGGACCTTGCTATCAGCGCCTTCGGTCGCAACGACAAGCGGGCCCTGGTGGTCGGCATCGTGCTGGTCTGCCTGGCCTTGGGCGCCGCCCTCGGCGCAGCCGCCGCCCGCCGCTGGGCCGTGGGGGTGGCCGGTTTCTGCCTGTTCGCCTTGGTGGGCCTGGCTGCTGCCGTCTCCCAGGCCCCGGGCACCTTCCTCGTCTCGGCCCTGGCCGCCACCGGAGGGGTGGCCGCCGGGCTGTACTGCCTGCGCCACCTCCTTGCCTCCCGTCCGCCAGACGTTGTACCCGTGGCTGCGCCCGTCGAGGAAGACGCCGACGCCGGTCGTCGAGGCTTCCTTCGCCTGGCGGCGACCGTGGCCGGTGTCGCCGTGGTCGCCGGCGTCGCCGGTCGCAGCGTGGCCCGCGCCCTCATGAGCGGGGCCAAACCCAGCCAGATCACGCTGTCGCCGGTGGCCGCCCCATTGCCGACGCCGATGGCGGCGATGTCGCTCCCCGTCGACGGGGTGTCGCCCCTGTTCACCCCCAACGCCGATTTCTACCGGATCGACACTGCCCTGGTGGTGCCACGGGTGGACCTGGAGAACTGGCGCCTGGAGGTCAACGGCATGGTCGATCGTCCCCTGGTCCTCAGTTTCGACGACCTGCTGGCCATGCCCCAGACCGAAGCCGACGTCACCTTGTCGTGCGTGTCCAACGAGGTCGGGGGCGATCTGGTGGGCAACGCCCGGTGGCGCGGCGTGCGCCTGGTCGACCTCCTGGATCGGGCCGGCGTCCAGGAGGGCGCCGACCAGATCGTGGGCCGCTCAGTCGATGGCTGGACCGGGGGCTTTCCCACCGACGCCGCCATCGACGGGCGGGAGGCGCTGGTGGCGGTGGGGATGAACGACGAGCCCCTGCCCCTCGAGCACGGGTTCCCTGCCCGCCTGGTGGTCCCCGGCCTGTACGGCTACGTCTCGGCCACCAAGTGGCTGTCGCAGATCGAGCTGACCACCCTGGGCTCCTTCGACGGCTACTGGGTGCCTCGAGGGTGGTCCAAGCGTGGGCCGGTCAAGACCGAGTCCCGAATCGACGTGCCCCGCTTCGGAGCTCGGCTCCCACTGGGCCGCCAGCCCATCGCCGGAGTGGCCTGGGCCCCGACGCGGGGAATCGCACGGGTCGAGGTGTCGATCGACGACGGCGCCTGGACTGACGCAGTGCTGTCCGAACCCCTCAGTGATGCCAGCTGGCGCCAGTGGAGCCTGGCATGGGACGCCTCATCCGGACGCCACCAGGTCCGCGTCCGCGCCACCGACGGCACCGGGGCCACCCAGACCGAAGAGCGCACCTCGCCGCGCCCCGACGGCGCCACTGGTTTCCACACCATCGCAGTGACCGTCGCCGAGGCGGTCTGAGCCTCCCTCTCGATGGCGGTGCCGCTGAGCCCAGGTAGAGCTTGCCTGTCCGCGCCCGCCCCTTAGCTGGTCCTGCTCTTGGCCCGGCGGACCGTCTTGGCGGCTCCGTCCTTGGCCCGATCGGCGGCGCCCGCCGCCTTGTTGGCCACCCGGTTGCCCGGCGGCGTGTCGGGAGCCTCGGGGTGGGCGTGGGTGGGAGCGGTCTTCTTGGACTGTTCCATGGCCTCGCCGATCTCTCCCAGGCGCTTGCGCCCCAGCGCCTTGCGGACCTGCGGGAACAGCTCGGTCTCCTCTTCTTCGACGTGGTGGCGCACGCTCTCCATGAGCACGGTGACCTTGGCGTCGAAGCGCTCCTCGTCCGGGCTCATCCCGTCGAGCTCTGACAGCGTCCACTTCACGATGTGGTGCTCCTCGAGGCCCTCGAGCACGTCGTCTTCGGTCTCGGGCACCTCTTGGCGAACAGACGGATAGAAGACCTGCTCCTCGATGGCGGCGTGGACGGCCAGCTCCTTGATGATCTGACGGACGACCTTGCGCTTGGTGGCGTCGTCGTCGGACTTCTCCGCCTTCTCGAACTGCTTGAACAGCCGCTCGACGGCCTTGTGGTCGTTCTTCAGCAAGGTGATGGCATCCATGGCGCTCCCTTTGTCCAGAAGCGCCGATTCTGACCCACCGGAGCGGTCGAAGGCAATCAGGGGTAGGACAGCTGCGTGCCTGCCGACTCCACCCTCGATCGCCTCGCCGCTCTCACGTGGAGGTCGTTGGTGGTAGCCAGCGGTGTGGTGGTGGTCATCGTGGCCCTGTCTCGGCTACGGGTGCTGGTCCTGCCCATGATCGTGGCGCTGCTGCTCTCGACCGTGCTCGTCCCCGCGGTGGGCTGGGTCCAGCGCATCGGCGTCCCCCGCATCGTGGCTACATGGCTGGTGCTGTTGAGCAGCGTGGGCGTCGTGGCGGGCATCCTCGTGCTCTCGGCCCCCTCGGTGGCCGGGGAGTTCCAAGATCTCGCTCCCACAGTGCAGGCTGGTGTCGATCAAGTCGAGAACTGGCTTGTGGAAGGTCCGCTGGAGATGTCCCGGGCGGAGATCGACCGCTACAGCGACAAGATCGTCGATCAGGTCCGCTCCAGTGGGGACCGGGTGATCTCGGGTGTGCTCGCCGGCGCCGTCCTGGCCAGCGAGGTGGCCGCCGGCGCGATCTTGACCTTGGTGCTGTTGTTCTTCTTCGTGAAGGACGGCGAGAAGATCTGCAGCTTCGGCCTGCGCCAGGTGCGCGCGGAACATCAGGACCTGGCGCGGGCTCTGGGCCGCAGGTCGTGGGGCGCGGTCGGGGGTTACATGCGGGGAACGGCCGCCGTGGCCTTGGTGGACGCCAGCATCATCGGCCTGGGGTTGGTCGTCATCGGCGTGCCCCTGGTTCTGCCACTCTCCGTCCTCACCTTCTTCGGCGCCTTCTTCCCTCTGGTCGGCGCTGTGCTCGCGGGCATCATCGCTGTGCTCGTGGCTTTGGTCAGCGGAGGTCCGACCGACGCTCTGCTCACGATGGGCGTGGTCCTGGTCGTCCAGCAGGTGGAGGGAAACGTCCTGGCGCCGCTGGTGCTTGGCCGTGCCGTCCGCCTCCACCCCGTGGTCATCATGGTCGTCCTCAGCAGTGGGGCAATCCTGGGGGGCTTGATCGGAGCCTTCCTGGCCGTGCCCACCACGGCGGTGGCCGTGGCCGTGGCGGGCGAGCTCAAGGGTCGAGGCGTCATCGGCCCCCGTTCCACCCCTGAGAGTGAACCCACTGAGGTCATCGTCCACCTCAGGGAGACGAATGGTGGGCCGGCGGAACATCCCGGGGAGGCGGCTGGTCGACCGGCGGAACATCCCGGTTCGGTCGTCGGCCCCTGACGGCGGGCCCGGACGGCGGGCCCGGGCGAGCCGTGGTCAGCGTCGCAGCAGGTGATCGATGTCGTCCCGGGTGCGGGCCGTCGTACCCCCCCGGATCCGGCCGTGGCGATCGATGGCGACCAGGTACGGGGTCGAGCGCACGCCGAAGGCGGCGAAGGTGGTGGTCGAGCTGTCGTCGAGGTTGATCACCCGGAGCTGCGCTCCCAGGCCCTCGACGTGGCGCAGGGATGACCGCAGCTCGTCGCACCCGGCGCAGGTGGGGGCGACGAAGGCGACGAGGGTGACGTCGCCGCGTTCGTAGTCGAGATCAGGGAGGTACGGGGCGGGGAGGCCCGACGCCAAGCCCTGGTGGCCGAGGTACGGCGAGCGCGTCGCTCGGCGGGCGACGGTGGTGACTACGGCTGCGGCGGCGCCGCCGGCCAAGGCGACGACGACGAGGGCCAGTGGTCCCGGCACCACCGGTCCGTCGGCGAAGGCGGCGGCCAGGGCGGCCAGGACCAGGAACCCGTTGCGCACCACCTCAGCGCCACCGACGGGCGCCACCCGTGACGAGCCGAAGCAGCCACAGCCCACTGCGGCTCGTCGGCGGATGGCGAGGAGCACGAAGGTGGTGAACCCGGCCAGCACGGCGAGGGCGGCGAGGCCGGCCCAGGCGGGCACCGCCACCAACCCGACGGCCAGCACGAGCTCGGCCAGGGGGACTCCCAGGGCCAGGGTGGGCGACGCCCGGAGCCCGAGGCTGCGGAAGGTGCGCTCGGTCGTGGCTCGCCGCCGCAGCTTGGCTGCGCCGGCGAGAGCGAACACCGCGGCCAGGGCCAGTGCGGCGGCGTACGCGACCTCGTGTCCCATCCCCGGTGCGGTGTTCAGCCGGCCTCGCCACCGGGATCCGTGGCCGGCGGGGGCCGGAGGTCGACGACGACCTCGTCGGGGTCGCTGAGCTGGCTATGGCGGCGCCACGCCGCCTCGGCCCGGGTCGTCACCTCGGGCAGGGCCAGACCGAGACGGCGAGCCGCCTCGGCGGCGTCGTCGTGCTCCACCTTGGCCCGCCCGCCCGCCACCTTCATCCGCACCACCAGGCCGTCCACCTCGACCTCCTCGAAGGTCCTGGGCGACGGCCACCGCCCGAGGGTGGCGGCCCGCACGCCCAACGTCCCGGTCTCGCCGGTGAGTACAGCGGCCAGCCGGGAGGCGTCGGCCGGGTCGGCGAGGACGCTGAGGGTGTGGCCCGGGCGTCCCTTCTTCATGATGACCGGGGTGATCCAGGCATCGTGGGCCCCGGAGTCGAGGAGGACGGACAGGGCGTGGGCCAGGGTCTCGCCCGTCACGTCGTCGACGTTGGTCTCCAGCACCACCACCGGTTGGCCCGGCGTGGCCGCTCCGGTCTCGGCTCCGAGGATGACCTGGGTGAGGTTGGGCAGCTCCTCGATGTCGTTGGTGCCGGCGCCGAAGCCACTGGCGGCGATGGTCATCCCCGGCAGTGGGCCCCACCCGTCGGCCAGGGCGGCCAACAGGCCGGCGCCTGTGGGCGTCGTGAGCTCGACGGCGATGTCGATGCCGAAGGTGGGGGCGCCGGCCAGGAGCTCCACCACCGCCGGGGCGGGGTTGGGCAGCAGCCCATGGTTGCTGCGAACCATGCCCAGCCCGGTGGCGACAGGGCTGGCAGTTACGCGGTCGATACCCAGCACTTCCAGGGCGGCAGCCACCCCCACGATGTCGATGATGGCGTCGATGCCGCCGAGCTCGTGGAAGTGCACCTGCTCGACGGGACGGCGATGGAGCCGTCCCTCGACGTTGGCGATGGCGGCGAAGGTGGCTGCCGCCCGCTGCCGGACGCGGTCGGGCAGCCGTGCCTCATCGAGCAGAGCGTCGATGTGGGCATATGTCCGGGTCACGGTGCTGGGCTCGACGTCGACGGTCACCTGCATCGCAGCGATCCCGCCCCGCATGGTCGGCTCGGCGCGGAGGGCCCAACCGGACAGCGGCAGCCGGGCGAGGATGGCCCGGACCTCGTCAAGATCAGCGCCGGCGTCCACCAGGGCGCCCAGGGCCATGTCGCCGGCGATGCCGGAGAAGCAGTGGAACCAGGCGAGGGTGGTCGGCCCCTCAGCCACGTCCGCCCGTTCGTACGTCGAGGATCCGGGCGACGGCACAGGCGGCGCCGAAGCCGTTGTCGATGCCGACGACGGTAAGACCGGCGGCGCAGCTGGCCAACATCGACAGCAGGGCAGTTACCCCTTCGAGGGCAGCGCCGTGACCGACGCTGGTGGGCACGCCCACGACGGGGGCAGCAGCGATCCCCCCGACGACGCTGGCCAGTGCCCCGTCCATGCCGGCGATCACCACCACTGCCTGGGCGGCGGTCACGAGCTCCAGGTCGGCCAGTAGGCGGTGGATACCGGCCACCCCGACGTCGTCGAGCCTCGAGGGGACGACCCCATAGGCCGAGAGGGTGGCGACGCACTCCTCGGCCACGGGCAGATCGGCGGTGCCGGCGGTCACGACCACGACGGCCTCTGGGCGGGGTTGGTTGGGCCGCCACACAGCCGTGGTCCCCAGCACCGATCCTCCCGGTGATGCTGACAGTGACGCCTCGATCTTCTCTGGCCCGGCCCTGGTGAGGATCACCGGACCGCCCGCTTGCGACAGGAGCTCGACCACGATGGCGGCGCACTGGGCAGGGCTCTTACCCGGGGCGTACACGGCCTCGGCCACGCCTTGGCGCAATCCCCGGTGGTGGTCGACCCGGGCGAAGCCGAGGTCGACGAAGGGGAGTCGGCGCAGTTGGCGCACCGCCTCCTCTGTGGTGATCGTCCCCGACTGCACGCCGGCGAGCAGCTTCCCCAGTCCGGCTTCGTCCACCCCGCCATCCTGCCCCAAGAAACTCGGCCATAGCCTGGCGCGTATGTCTCGCATCGGGTTCCTCGGCCCCCCCGGCACCTTCACAGAGCAGGCCCTCCTCACCCAGCCCGATCTGGCCACCGGCCAGCTGCTGCCCCTGGCGTCGATCTCCGAGGTCCTGGCAGCCACGGCGAGTAGCGAGGTCGACCTCGGCTTCGTGCCTCTGGAGAACTCGATCGAGGGGACGGTCAACGTCACCCTCGACACGCTGGCCTTCGAGATGGACCTGCTGATCCAGCGCGAGGTGGTCGTGAGCATCCAGCTCAACCTGCTGGTGCCTCCCGGCGTGGCCCTGGCCGAGGTCACCACGGTGGTTTCGATCCCCCACGCCACCGCCCAGGTGCGTGGGTTCCTCGCCCGGGAACTGCCGGGCGCCGTGACCCAGGCCGCCAACTCCACTGCCGAAGCGGCCCGCCTGGTGGGAGAGCAACCCCACTCGGGGATGGCGGCGGTGGGGACGGCGCTGGCGGCGGAGCTCTACGGCCTGGAGGTGGCGGTGGCGGACATCGAGGACCATCCCGGCAACCAGACCCGGTTCGTGGCGGTCGGGGCCGACAGCATCGCTGCACCCACAGGTCACGACAAGAGCACCGTGGTGTGCTTTCAACGTGCTGATCGACCGGGAAGCCTGCTCACCATCCTCCAGGAGTTCGCTGCTCGTGCGGTGAACCTCACCAAGCTCGAGTCGCGGCCGACCAAGCGCGGCCTGGGGGACTACTGCTTCATCATCGACTTCGAGGGCCATCTGGCCGACGAGTTGATCGCAGACTGCCTGCGCGATCTGAAGGCCAAGTTGGCCGACGTCAAGTTTCTGGGCTCCTACCCGGCGGCCGGGAGCCACGGCGACGCCCGTCGTCGCGACGCCGATGCTTCCTGGCGGGCCGCCGACGAGTGGCTGGCGGGGTTGCGCCAGAGGGTGACGGGCCAACGGTAACGTCGCCGGCGGAGGGATGGCAGAGCGGCCGAATGCGGAGGTCTTGAAAACCTCTGGGCGAGAGCCCCGCGGGTTCGAATCCCGCTCCCTCCGCCCGCCCGCCCGCGGGAGCGACCCGCCCGAACCGACCAAGGCTCACCCAGCAGGCCGGCGGCCCGCTGGCTCTCGCCACTTCTTCCGACTAGATCAACCTCGACGCAGCGCACACGCCGATGCCGGCGAGGGCGATGAGGTGCCATGGTGCGCTCGCCCCCCACAGCGAGGTGCGCAAGATCGCGCTCGGGTGGTCGTGGGGTGAGGCGATGGAAGGTGTGCGTTCGTCGGGCCCCGAGCTTTCGGCCTGGCCACCCATCCAGAAGACCTTCCACGGCGAGCCGCTGCGGTCGCCGCGGCGCTCGGCGTCTCGGACGTGTTGGCCCATGGCCACGACCTCGTCGACGGTGAGGGTGGATCATCGGGAGCATCACCAGCGCGGCGAGGAGGGCGAAGGTGGAGAGGTGGTGGACGACGACGGGCTGGGACATGACGAGGATGATGTGGGAGAGGCCGAGGGGGATCACGACGATGCCGATCATGGTCACCATCCACGGCATGGTCCGCCACCGGCTCTTGCCGTCCATGAAGCCCATCAGGAACTCGATGCTGTGGAGCACCGCACCCACCGCGGCATCCGCCAGCGGTCTATGTAGCCGAGCTGGTAGAGGCGCGGTAGCGAGAGACGACCAGGCCAGCGAAGCCGGGGGCGATCAGGATCGACCGCTGCGTCCAACTCGAGGGGGTTGTAGGACCATCCGGGAGGGGTGGGCGGTCCCGTTCGGGTAGCCGAAGCTGAACGGGGCGACGAGGAGCCAGGCGCCAAGGAGGACGAGCGTCCAGGGGATCCACAACGTGTTGCGATGGTGGGCCTCGAGCATCTGGTCGGGGCCGGACTGCTCGTTTGGGTCGCCGTTGTCGTCATCACCCCGGGCGCCTTGCAGCAGTGCCATCGGCCGGGTTACGCCGCGTCTCCATGTGGGTGGGTCTATCCACAGCGCCGTCCGGATACACAGCCATCGTGGCGATCACGACGACCCCGTCGAGGTGCATAACAACAGCTGGGCACACGCCGGGCGCCGGCCGAGGTCCCTTCCCCGACCACGGCCACCAGCCGGGATCAGTTCGGTAGAGTGGTGGGCCTGGGAGAGGTGCCGGAGCCTGGTTGATCGGGACGCCCTGCTAAGGCGTTGTGGGCCGTAAGGTTCACCGTGGGTTCAAATCCCACCCTCTCCGCCGGCCGTTCGTTCGGTGATCGTGGTTCGCAACCCTCGACGTTGCATTGGTGTAACGTTCTGACGAACATCTGACAACCAAACGCCCTTGTGCGTTCGCGCGTGGGGTTCCCCCGCTTGCTTACGCTTGGCACTGTCTCTCGGCTGGCCTCGTATCGACGAGGAGGTCGTCAGGTCCGTGCCCACCGCACTCTTCTCGTTACGGCGCGTTCCGTAACGCCCATGGGCACGGAGGAATGCATGCGACAAGAACGTCTGGCGTCCCTGGGCGCCCCGCGACCCTGCCTGCTCTTTGCCCCGGCTCTGCTCATCGCCGCCAACTTCGGTGTCGCCTCGTTGCGTCAGGTCGAAGCGCCGAAACCGCCAACATCCAGCCCCGCCGTCGCCAGACCGCAGGTCATCGCCCAACCTCGCTCCGTCCAACCTCGGTCCACGACCCAAGCTCGGCCCGTTGTCCAGCCTCGGTCCACTGATGCCAGACGGAGGTTGGCTCGAGTGGCAGCCCCCACCGCCTCTCGCCAGGTTCAAGGGCCATCCACCAGCGACGATGGCGTCGATGGCGTGGCCAACGTCGAGATCCGGCTCGCCGAGTCGCCGACCCTGCCCCAGGTCATCGCCCCACCCCCTCCGGAGCCGCCTGCACCAGAGCCTCGGACCTCGCCGGCATTGCCGGTCGACAGTGTCTGGCGTGCGTTGTCCCTGTGCGAATCAGCGGGCAACTGGCAGAGCGATGATGGCGACGGCTACTACGGCGGCCTGCAGTTCGACCTGCCGTCCTGGCAGGCAGTGGGCGGCGAAGGTTACCCATCCGAGCATCCGCAAGAGGTTCAGATCGAGATGGCCGAGCGGCTGCAGGCCCGACAGGGTTGGGCGGCATGGCCGAACTGCTCACGGATGCTGGGCCTATTCTGAGGAGGTAGCCGCCTCGGGCGCCCGTTCCAGCCGGACGGTGGCGTCGAAACCGCCGGGCGCTGGGTGTTCGAGGCTGATGGTGCCGCCACAAGGTCGGGCGAGCTGTTGAGCGATGGCGAGCCCGAGCCCGGTGCTGCCCTTAGAGGTGCCGCCGTGCGGGGTGTGTCGGCCGAGCGGTACTCACTGTCGCTGGGGCGCGCTCAACGGCTGATGCGGGCAGCGGCGGCCTGGCCGGAGGCGATGCAGGCGGGGATGCCGACCCCGGCGAGGGCGGCGCCGGCAAGGACCAGGCCGGGGAGGCCCTGGGCCAGATCTGCCTCGACGCCGGCCATGCGGGCCAGGTGGCCAGGGGCGTACTGGGGGAAGGCTCCGTTCCAACGGGTCACCTGGACGTGGCTGGGGGGGGCCTCGATGTCGAGGGCCTCGCATAGCTCCGACAGCACCCGGGCGACCAGGGCGTCGTCGTCGAGGGCAGCGGCCCGTTCATCACCCGCCCGCCCCGCCGACACCCGCAACACGACCTCGCCTCCGCTGTGCAGGTGGGCCCACTTGCTGGAGGCCCACGAGCAGGCCGTCATCAGCCGCCCCTCTCCCCGAGCCACCAGGAAGCCGCTCCCGTCGAGGGGGTGGGCCACGTCGGCGCCGGGGAAGGCCAAGGCGATGAGCGCCACCGAGGCGTAGTCGATGGCCGCCAACGTCGCCGCCGCCGACGCGGCGTGGGGGGCCAGCAGCCGGGCGGCGACGGGCGCCGGGGCGGCGACCACCACGGCGTCGGCGGTCAGGGGCCCCGACCGGGCGTGGACGACGTAGCCACCGCCGGCTCGGCGCTCCAAGCCGTCGACCGGCTCGGCGGTGCGGACCTCCGCTCCCGTGGTGGACAGCCGGTCGACAAGGGCGTCGACCAGGCGGCTCAGCCCTCCGGGCAGGGTCAGGAACACCGGCCCCGCCGGCTCAGACGCTGCGGCGGCACCGGCTCGAACTCCCCGGACCAGGCTGCGACCGCGGTGGGCGGCGGCGGCCAGGCTGGGGGCCACGACCTCGACGCTCAGGCGGTCGATGTTACCGGCGTTGATGCCGCCGATCAACGGCGCGACCAGGCGGTGGTGGACCTCGGTTCCCAACCGGCGGCGGACCAGGGCGCCGACGGCTTCGTCGCCGGCTCGAGCCCGACCGGGGAGCCAAGGCTCGATGGCCGTGCGGGCCAGCCCCAGCGGTGACAACAACCCCGATCCGGCCAGGGCACCCAGGCGGGTGGGCACGCCCAGCACCAGCCCCGCCGGCAGCCGTCGGAGCCGACCGTGCGACCAGACGTAGGCGACGCCCGTCGCCGGGGCCACCAGCTCCTGGTCGAGGCCGAGCTCCCGGCACAGCGCCACCGCTTCGGGTCGGCGGGCCAACACGGCGTCGGCCCCCAGGTCGAGCGACCTCCCGGCGAAGGTCTCGGTACGGACCTTGCCCCCCAGCCGGTCGCTGGCTTCGCAGACTGTTACCTGCACCCCCTGCTCTGCCAACTCGTGGGCCGCCGCCAAGCCGGCGATCCCCCCACCCACGACGACGGCTCTCATTACGACGACGACCGTTCTGGCCTGCCAAACGCCGCGTTTTCCACGTGGTTCTGCAGGCCAGAACGCATTTATTGGGGTGACGACCTCAGGCCGTGGGCACGGCGGCCAAGGTGGCGATCCGGTCGGCCAGGGCTCCGAGGACGGTGGGGTCGTCGTTGACCACCGCCGTGCGGGCGAAGGCCAGGCCGAGCTCGTCGGCCCGGTCCTGGGCCTCGATGTCGAGGTCGTAGAGCACCTCGAGGTGGTCGGACACGAAGCCGCAGGGGCACACCAGCACCCCCTCGGCTCGCCCCGTGCCGGCCAGGTCGTCGAACACAGTGCCCACGTCGGGGCCGATCCATGGCTCGGGGGTGCGCCCGGCGCTCTGCCAGGCCACCGCCCAGTCAGCCCACGGCGAGAGGCCGACCTCGGCCGCCACCGCCTGGGCCGTCTCCTGCAGCTGCGTGGCGTAGGGGTCGCCAGCGGCGATCACCCGCTCCGGCAACGAGTGGGCGGTGAACAGCACCTTGGTGGCGGGAGGGAGGGCGGCCAGGCCCCTACGGACCTCGGCGGCGAGAAAGGCCAGGTACGCGGGCTCCAGGTGCCAGTCGTCCACCGCGGCGACGACCAGGCCGGGATCGAGCGCCGTCGCCCGGGCCCGAAGCCGACCCAGGTACTCCCCCACCGATCCGGCGCTGTAGTGGGGGGCCAGGACCACGCCCACCAGTCGGCTGACCCCGTCGGTCACCAGCCGCTCCACCGTGTCCTCCACGAAGGGAGGAGCATGCTTGTAGCCGACCTCGACCCGGAAGCGTCTCGGGGCCAGGCACTGGAGCGCCTCGGCGATGACGCCGGCCTGGGACCGGGTCCGGGCGGCCAATGGGGACACACCGCCGATGGCGTCGTAGCGCCGGACCAGGTCGTCGAGCAGCTCGGGCGAGGGCGGCCGCCCCCGGCGGACGTGGGTGTAGTACGCGGCGACGTCCTCGGTACCGTTGGGGGTGCCATAGGCCATGACCACCACCCCGACAGGGGCGTCGCCACTCCTCACCAGGCGTGGACGAGGTCGACGACCTGGCGCAGGCTGTCGGGGTCGGTCCCGGGCAGGACGCCCCAGCCCAGGTTGAAGGCATGACCGGGCTGGCCGGCGTTGGCCGTGAACACTTCTCCGACCTTGGCACCGAGGACCTCGGGAGGGGCGAACAGGGCGGCGGGGTCGAGGTTGCCCTGAACGGCCACGCCGGGGCCGAGGCGGCGCCGAGCCTGTCCCAGCGGGGTCCGCCAGTCGACACCGACCACGTCGGCTCCCGCGTCAGCCACGGCTTCGAGCAAGTGGCCGGCGCCCACCGCGAAGTGGACCCGGGGCACGCCCAGCTCGGCCAGCCCGGTCATGACCTGTGCCGATGCGGGCAGTACGTAGGTGCGGTAGTCGGCCTCGGAGAGGATCCCCACCCAGGAGTCGAACACCTGCACGGCCTGGGCCCCGGCCGCGACCTGGGCCCGCAGGGCGGCCAGGGTGACGCCGGCCAGGCGATCGAGGAGGTCGTTCCACACCTCGGGCTCGCCGTACATCAGCGCCTTGGTGTGGCGATAGTCACTCGACTTTCCCCCCTCGACCAGGTAGCTGGCCACGGTGAAGGGGGCACCGGCAAAGCCGATCAACGCCACCTCGGGAGGCAGCTCCTGGCGGACCAGGCGCACCGTCTCGGCCACGTAGGGGAGGTCGAAGTCGGGCTCGAGGGGACGGAGCCGGACCAGGTCGTCCTTCGTGCGGAAAGGCTGGTCCACCACCGGGCCCACGTGGCGGTCGATGTGGATGCCGTCGACCACGGCCTGCACCGGCGTGACCAGGTCGCTGAACAGGATGGCGGCGTCGACACCCAGCCGCCGCACGGGCTGCAGGGTGACCTCGGCGGCCAGCTCGGGGGAGTGGACGACCTCCTCGAAGGAGTAGCGTTCCCGGATGGCCCGGTACTCGGGGAGCGACCGGCCTGCCTGGCGCATGAACCACACCGGCACCCGGTCGACCGGCTGCCCCCGGTAGGCGGCGAGGAGGGGGCAGGACGGCGGGGGGGCGACCACCGGGTCACGCTAGCGGCGGTCCCAGCCCGAGCCCCAGGAGGATGCTGAACAGGATCCGACCGACCACCACCATGTGCTCGTTCGGCCGCGTCCGCAATAATGTGGAGCACATGGGCGATGACGCTGAACCTGATCTTGCCGCCACCTTCGCCAGCGTCGCCCGGGAGCTGCGGGCTGAGGCGCCCTCGGTGCAAGCCACGCTGGAGCGGATGGTGCGCTTGGCCGTGGAGACGATCGAGGGCTGCGATCACGCCGGTATCTCCTATGTGGAGGGGCGCAGGATCACTACGCCGGCGGCGAGCGACGAAATCCCAGGGAAGGTGGACGCCATTCAGTACGAGGTCGACGAAGGACCGTGCCTCGACGCCATCCGCGAGCACGAGATGTTTCAGACCGACGACCTCACACTGGAGAGACGGTGGCCGAGGTTCTCCCAGCGTGTGGTCCGTGAGACCGGTGTGGTCAGCATGCTGTCGTTCCGCCTGTTCGTCGACGAGGATACCCTTGGTGGCCTCAACCTCCACTCCAAGAAGAAGGCGGCCTTCGACGCCGACGACCGGGCGGTGGGCTCGGTCTTCGCTGCTCATGCAGCGATCGCCCTTTCTGCCGCCGTCAAACAGCAACAGCTCGAAGAGGCCGTTCAAACCCGGGATGTGATCGGTCAGGCCAAGGGCATCTTGATGGCACGCCAGAGCCTCACCGCCGAGCAGGCCTTCGACATTCTGCGCCGAGCTTCGCAACGCCTCAACATCAAGCTCAAGGAAGTGGCCGACAGGGTGGCCGCCCAAGCCCCGTCGCAGACCAAACCGGATCGCTAGCGAAGCGGGCTCTCGGCCAGGCCGACGCTTACCTCTGGGCCTGTTGGGTCGCTTCGATGCAGGGGCCCCTGGCCGAACTCGTACTTGACGCCGTCGGCGAGCACCCCCTTCAGGAGACCCTAAG
>JBPCJK010000102.1:0-16942 GCA_051005375.1 Acidimicrobiales bacterium | reverse complement strand
TCGAGGTCGTCGATGGTGGCCCGCATGATCTTCTGCAGGCTGCCGAAGCGATCCACGATGCGGTCGACCACCGCTTCGGGGAGCCGGGGCACCTTGGACAAGAGCCGGTAGCCCCGGGGAGAGAGCGCCTCTTCCAGGTTGGCGGTCCCGCCGGGCAGGTGGAGCATGGCGGCCACCGCCTTGAGGTCGAGGAGGTCGTCGGTGCTGAGGTTGGCGAACCCTTCGAGGGCCTCGCCCAGGTGCCAGTCCGCTTCCTCTTGGAAGTAGTCGCGGATCATGAGGCGGCCGTCGTCCTCGACACCCCCCATGAGCTCTTCGAGTTGGAGGCGGACCAGGCGACCGTCGACGCCGAGCTCGACGATGTGGCGGTCGATCTCCTCGGAGATGCGCCGGAACATCTCCGAACGTTGTAGCACCGTCACCACGTCCCGCAAGGTGACCAGGTCCTCGATCTCCAGGGCCGACAACGAACCCGCCACCGTGTCGAGGCGGGTCTTGTAGCGCTCCAGGGTGGACAGCGCCTGGTTGGCCCGGGCCAACAGCCTGGGGATGGGCTCGAGCGGGTGCTTCTCGGCGTTGACGTAGACGGCGATCACCGACTGGTCCTCGGAGACCGAGATGACCGGCACGGCGATGGAGCGGGCCACCCGCTCCGCGGTGCGGTGCCGGGTTCCCGTCTCGGAGGTGGGCACGTTGGGGTTGGGTACGAGGTGGACGTTGGCTCTGGCGATGCGGCTGGCGTCGGCGGCGAGGATGATGGCACCGTCCATCTTGGCCAGCTCGGAGAGGCGTTGGGGGCTGAAGGCGGCGTCGAGGAGGAAGCCTCCAGAACAGATGTTGAGCACCTCGGGACCATCCCCCACCACCACCAGGGCGCCCATGTCGGCCTGGAGGATTCGATCGAGGCCTTCCCGCAAGGGCTTGCCGGGCGCCACCGCAGCCAGCGCGTCCAGAAGCGTGCTGCCACGACGTGGTGCCACCTCGGTCAGCCTACTGTTGGGTGCACAAGCCATCGCCGGTGCACCTTTCCCCGTTGGTGGAGTTGTTGTGCACCCCCTGGTGACCCGTGACCGCGACCAGCGCCACCTATCCTGGCGTCACCTTTCCTGCCGCCACCCTCCAGGGGAGCCTGACCTGGTCGAGGGCCTCGCCCAGGGTGGAAGCCCGGAGCAGCTCGATGCCGGGGGGCGGCTCGGGAGCGGAGGTGGGGACCACGGCCTGGGTGAACCCGAGCCGAGCGGCCTCGGCCAGACGGCGAGAGGTCTGGGCCACCTGGCGGAGCTCGCCGCCCAGCCCCACCTCGCCGCACGCCACCAGGTGGGCCGGGAGCGGTCGGTTGGTCACCGAGGAGACCAGGGCCAGCGCCACCGCCAGGTCGGCGCCGGGCTCGACGACCCGGACCCCGCCCACCGCCGAGGCGTAGACGTCGGCCTCGGCGAAGGAGCGGATCGCCAGCCGGCAGCCGAGAACGGCCAGCAGCAGGGCGAGGCGGCCGTGGTCGAGGCCCTGGGCCGATCGCCGGGGCTGCGGCAACTTCGACGGCGACACCAGCGCCTGCACCTCGACCAGGAGGGGTCGGTGACCTTCCATGGTGGGCACCACCACCGAGCCGGCCACGCCGGGCCGACGGTCGGCGAGGAACAACCCGCTGGCGTCGGGGACGCCCACCATTCCGGCGTCGGTCATCTCGAACAGGCCCAGCTCCTGCACGGAACCGAACCGGTGCTTGACCGCCCGGAGCACCCGCAGGGCGTGATGACGGTCGCCTTCGAAGCTGAGCACGGTGTCGACCACGTGCTCGAGCACCCGAGGACCGGCCAACGAGCCCTCCTTGGTGACGTGACCTACGAGCACGATGCTCACCCCGGTCTCCTTGGCGGCGACGACCAGTCGGTGGGCGCACTCCCGGACCTGGGTCACCGAGCCGGGCACCGAGCCCAGCGCAGGGTCGAACACGGTCTGGATGGAATCGATCACCACCACCTCGGGTGCGAGATCTGCGACCTGGGCGAGCACCGACGGCAGTGCGGCGTCGGCCAGCAGGTGCAGGGAGGGGGCGAGGGTGCCCAACCGCTCGGCTCGCAGGCGCACCTGGTGGGCCGACTCCTCGGCCGTGACCAGCAGGGTGCGGGCCCCGGCCCTGGCCATGGCGGCCACGGCCTGGAGCAGCAAGGTCGACTTGCCGATACCCGGCTCCCCTCCGACCAGGGTGACCGACCCGGGAACCAGGCCGCCCCCGAGCACCCGGTCGAGCTCCCCGATCCCGGTAGGTCGGGCGCCGCACTGGTCGAGCTCGACCTCGCTGATGGGCACGGGCGGGCTCCCTGGTGCATGCACCCCGAGCCACGCCGAAGCGGCGAGCGCTTCGACCTCCTCGACCAGGCTGTTCCAAGCCCCGCAGGAGGGGCAGCGGCCCAGCCACCGGTGGCTCGACCCTCCACAGTCGCGGCAGCGATGGATGGACCTGGGTTTGGTCATGCCCGGGATGGTAGGGAGACCCTGAGACATCCATGGGCTCGAGGCCGGTCCATAGGGGTGGTCCTCACGGGGTGACTCCTCAGGGGCGACGCCAGGCTTTGTGGAGGAGGATGGCGAGAGCGGCGAGGGCGGCGAATGCCGCCGCCATCAGCCAGACCAGGCGCTGGAGGTTGAAGGCACTCGAGGTGGCGGCGAATCTCGTCTCCTGGCCCAGCGAAGGCCGCCAGACCGCCATCCCATGGTCGTCCTCCGCCGCCTCCTCGACCGAGATCGACCCCGGCAGGTCGGCCCGTACCTCCAAGCCGAAGGTGTCGGCGACAGGAGCGCCGGTCGCCTGTTCGAGCTCGGCGGTGCCGAGGCCGAAGCCGCTCCCCTCGAGTTGCCGGCGCAGTTCCTCGTCGCTGAAGGCGTCGACGCCGTCACGGAGGTCGACGGTGCCGCTGAAGGCGTAGGAAGTGGTCAGGAACGAGGTGCGGCGGGTGACCTCGAGGTCGTGGAAGGGGCCCTCGCTCCCGCCCACCTCCTCGAGCACGTCCCCAGCCCCCTCCGGGTTGGCGAACGGCTTGGAGGCGGTGATCACGGTGGAGCCGTCGTCGCCGCGCTCGGGCCCGTCGATCGTCCACCCCGCCGCCCGCAGGTCGTCGACCATCAGCTGGGCGGACAGGTCGGTGATGCGCCCGGCGGCCTCGGGGTCGAGGGTCGTCACCACCCGGACCTGGCCCGACCCGTCTCGAGCCACGTCGAGGCCCAGCTGCACATCCATCCTGCAGCCCGTCCCGAACGCCGTGGCCAACACGGCGACGATCAAGAGCAGTCGCGTCCGCCTCGTCCTGCTCGCTCCCACGACCGCGTGAGGCTACCGCCGGCACCCCATCGCCAGGCTGCGGCTCCGCCGAGCATGAGCAGCGTGTCTGTCCGCGCCGTCTCTCCACGGCGTGAGCTGAACGAGAGGTGACCGCAGTCGCTGGCCCTAGGGTGCAGGGATGGGCGACCAGCGGGCGACCGTGGAGGCCATGGGGGTGGCGGTGGCCGCCGGGGTGCCGGTGTTGTTGTGGGGGGCGCCACGCACGGGCAAGACCTCGGCCATCCGAGCCACGGCCGACGCCGCCCGTTGGCCGTGCGAGACGGTCATCGCCGCCATCCGAGAGCCGTCTGACTTCTCCGGCCTGCCCGTGGTGGTCGACGGGGTGGTGCACTTCGCGCCACCCCGGTGGGCTGAGCGCCTGGCCGCCGCCGGACGGGGGCTGCTGTTCCTCGACGAGATCTCCACCGCTCCGCCGGCGGTGCAAGCCGCCCTGCTGCGGGTGGTGCTGGAGCGGGTGGTGGGCGACCTCGAGCTGCCCGAGGAGGTGGTGGTCGTGGCCGCCGCCAACCCGCCCGAGCAGGCGGCCGACGGCTGGGACCTGGCCGCCCCCCTGGCCAACCGCTTCTGCCACCTCGACTGGGAGGTGGAGCCCGCCGCCCTGGCCCAGGGGCTGGTCAGCGGCTGGTCGGCACCGGTCATCCCCGTGCTGGCGCCGGGGTGGGACGAGGGTGAGGCCTTCGCTCAGGCCCAGTCGTTGGTGGCGGCGTTCATCACCGTCCGCCCCGGCCTGGCCCTCGACCTCCCTACCGACGCCGCCCGGGCCGGTCGGGGATGGCCCAGCCCCCGCACCTGGGACATGTCGGCTCGACTCACGGCCGCGGCCACGGCCGCCGGGGCCTCGTCGGCGGCCACCGCGGCGCTGGTCACCGGCGCGGTTGGCCCGGGAGCCGGTACCGAGTACCTGCTGTGGCAGCAGGAGATGGACCTTCCCGATCCCGAGGCGGTGTTGGCCGATCCCGATCGCTTCGTCATCCCCGACCGGGGCGACCGGGCCTACGCCGCCCTGTCGGCGGTGGCGGCGGCGGTGGCAGCACGGCCGACCGTCGAGCGCTGGTACGCCGGGTGGCGGGTGCTGGCTCGTGTCGGCCAGGACGCTCCCGACGTGGCCGCCGTGGCCGCCCGGACCCTCGCCCAGTGCCGCCCCCCCAACGCCGTGGCCCCCCCCGAGGTCAAGCTGTTCGCCCCCTTGCTGAAGGACGCCGGCCTCCTGCCGTGACTGGCCTCGACACCCATCCCGGGTTTCTGGTCGTCTTCATGCCGCTGAGGAATCGAAATGACCAGAAAGGTCATCGTCGGTGACCGAACAGGTTCTCGACACCCACAAGCTGGCCGCGGCCCGGTTGTGGGCGGCGGCCCGTCATCCTTACCTGTCCTCGGCGCTGTTCGCCTCGAAGGTGGTGGCCGTCCCTGGGCTGGAAGGAGCGACCGTCGACGAGGCCTGGCGCCTCTACGTCGACCCCGACGTCGTGGAGGGCTGGACCGTGGCCGAGCTCGGCAGCCTCATGGTCCACCACACCGGTCACCTGGTGCGCGACCACGCCGGCCGGGCCCGCACCTTGGGCCTGGGCCCTGGGCAGGCCGACGACTGGGCACTGGCTGCAGACGCCGAGATCAACGACGACCTCGCCCACCCCGACCTCCGCCTGCCTGGCGAGGTGGTGCTGCCCCGCACGCTCGGGTGCGAGGCAGGCCGGTTGGCCGAGGAGTACCTCCACCTGGGTGACTTCGACGCTCCCGACCACCCCGACTGCGGGAGCGGGGCCGACGCCGTCCCCCGCCCCTGGGAGCTGGCCGGCGACGCCGGAGGCGGCCTGCCCCCCGGCGAGCGGGAGCTGCTCCAGTGCCAGACAGCCAGCCGGGTGCTCGAGTACGCCCGGGCCGGCCGAGGTCGGGTGGGCACCGGGTGGCGGCGTTGGGCTGAGCAGCTGCTCGAGCCCAAGGTCGACTGGCGCCGCGTGCTCGCGGCCGAGATCCGCAAGGGCATCGCTGCTGTCGCCGGGCGGGCGGACTACAGCTATCGGCGCCCCTCCCGGCGGGCCGGTGCCAGCCCGGGGGTGGTCCTGCCAGCGCTGGAGCGGCCCGTCCCCGAGGTGGCGGTGCTGTGCGATACGTCCGGGAGTATGGGCGCCGGTGATCTGGCGAGGGTTCTGGGCGAGGTGGAGGGCCTGTTGCGGGGTGTGGGCGTGGCCCGATCCCGGCTGCGGGTCCTCGCCGGAGATGCCAGCGTGCGCACCAACCGTCGAGTGACCAGCGCCTCCCAGGTCGAGCTGGTGGGCGGGGGTGGCACCGACATGGGCGCCGGCATCGAGGCGGCGGCCAAGCTCCGGCCCCGTCCGTCGGTCCTGGTGGTGCTCACCGACGGCATGACCCCTTGGCCGGCGGAGGCGCCCAAAGGCATGCAAGTGGTCATCGCCCTGGTGGGGGCCGAGGGACCACTCCGCGGCGGCCAGGTGTGGAAGACCCCAGAGTGGGCCCGAGTAGTCCAAGTAGACGCCACATGACCCGCTGGTGCGACCACCTGGAACCGGTGACCGAGGTGGTCGACTGCAGCGGTGGCCGCCACCGGATGACGTGGCGGCGGGGCAAGGTGGTGGTCGAGGACCACGACATGGGAGCGGAACGGGCCATGCGGGTCCTCGGGGCCGAGACCCCGGCCTGCCTACGCATCCTCAAGCAGTGGCGTGACCTGCACCGGTGGGCCACGTCCACTGAGCTCTTCGTCCAGATGCGCTCACGGCTGGGGCCCGAGCGCATCCTGGCCCCCGGTGCCCTCGGCGCTCCCCACGAGCTCTCCCTGCTGCTCACCTGGGAGCGGGCGTGGCGGATGTCGTCGTACTACGGCGCCGGTCATGAGCGTCTGCTCCACGAGCAGCTGCGGGACCGGGCGATGGAGCCGGTGCGCAGGCACGTGGAGGTGTGGGCACACCGCTTGGGTTCCGCTGCGTCACCCTCGGTCGACATCGAGATCATCCGCCCCGGCCAGGCGCCCCGGGTCATGGGGACCATCGACGCCCTGACTGCTCGAGCCACGGCCCGGCTCAGTGTGGCCTGGGTGCTCCAGGTATGGGCCCGAGGTCTGGCCCTGGTCGAGGACGCCCTGGTGTTGGAGCTGTTGGCGTCGCCCACTGCACTGGGAGCCAGGGCCGTGCGCTGGGAGGCCCACGCTGACGGGAGCGCTCGCCCCGTCGCCGCCCTGGCAAGCCTCGAGAGGAGCTCCGAGGGACGCTGGCAACTGGCATGGGAGGCCAACCGATGACGGGCACCCCGCCACCGGCCCACGTGTCGCCGATGCTTGCTACAGCCGGACCGCTGCCGCCCGACCAGGGCCGCTACACCTTCGAGTTCAAGTGGGACGGCATCCGCGCCGTGGTCCACTGGGACGGGACCAACCTGCGCCTGGAGACCCGGAACCTACGCGACGTCACCGTCGCCTACCCCGAGCTCCAGGGGATGGTGGCGGCCCTCGGTCCCCGACCGGCGGTCCTCGACGGCGAGATCGTGGCTCTCGACGGGCACGGGGCCCCCAGCTTCCAACGCCTCCAGGAGCGCATGCATGTGGGCGACCGGCGCCTCGCTGCCGACAGGGCCGCTCGGGTGCCGGCGTGCTGGTTCGCCTTTGACGTGCTCCACCTCGGCGACAACTCCACCATGGCCCTGCCCTGGACCGAGCGGCGAGCCCGGCTCGAGTCGCTGGTCCTGTCCGGGCCCTCCTGGGCCACGCCGCCGTCGTTCGCCGGAGAGGGCGATGCCATCCTCGCCGCCGCCCGGGCTCGCGGGCTGGAGGGCGTGGTGGCCAAGCGCCTCGACAGCGTCTACGTCCCCGGCGCCCGGTCGTCCGCCTGGATCAAGGTAAAGCTGGTGGCCCGCGACGAGTTCGTGGTGGGCGGGTGGCTTCCCGGTGAGGGTGGCCGGGAGGGAAGCGTCGGCTCCCTCCTGCTCGGGGTGCCCGACGCCAATGGGGCCTTGGTCTTCGTCGGGGCGGTGGGTACCGGGTTCACCGACGTCGAGTTGCGCCGGCTCAGCCATGAGCTGGCCGGTGACGTCAGGCCGGCCAGTCCCTTCACCGGATCCCTGGGCCGCAAAGGTGCGGTGTTCGTCGAGCCTCGCCTGGTGGTCGACGTCGAGTACCGGGAGCGGACATCGACCGGGATCCTCCGTCATCCCTCCTACAAGGGCACTCGCATCGACAAGTCACCCGCCGACCTCGAGCCGACGGTGGCCGCCGCAGTCGACAAACCCGTTGCTGGTGTGGACACTGTTGGGTGAGGGGGTAGAGCGGCACAGCAGAGCGACAGGGTTGAGCGAGGAGGGGCGCCATGCCAAGAGCCATCTGGAGCGGGTCGATCAGTTTCGGGCTGGTGAACATCCCCATCAAGCTCTACAACGCCGTGTCCCGCAAGCAGGTCTCGTTCCACCAGATCGACGCCCGCACCGGGGCCCGGGTCAAGACGAAGCGGGTGTCGGCGGCCGATGGCAGCGAGGTGCCGTACGAGGAGATCGTCAAGGGCTACGAGGTCTCGCCCGAGCACTACGTGCTCATCGAGCCCGACGAGCTCGACAGCATCGATCCCGAGTCCACCCACACCGTGGACATCGAGGAGTTCATCGACTTGGCCGACATCGACCCCATCTTCTTCGACACCGCCTACTACGTGGCGCCGGTCAAGGCCGCCGAGAAGCCCTACGCCCTCCTGGTCCGGGCCATGGAGGAGCAGCACAAGGTGGGCATCGCCCGCTTCGTCATGCGCACCAAGCAGTACCTGGCTGCCCTGCGGCCCAAGGACGGCAAGCTCCTGCTCTCCACCATGGTCTTCGCCGACGAGGTGACCCCGGCCGAGGAGGTGGCGGAGCTGGCCTCCGTGGACGATGTCAAGGTGTCCGACAAGGAGCTGGCCATGGCCCGCCAACTCATCGAGTCGTTGTCGACCACCTTCGAGCCCGAGCGGTTCCGTGACGAGTACCGAGACCGGGTCCTCGAGCTCATCGAGCGCAAGGCCGAGGGCGAGCCGGCCCTGGTGGCGGCGCCATCGGCACCGTCGGGGGGGGTGGTTGATCTCATGGCCGCCCTGGAGGCCAGCGTGGCCAACGCCCGCGAGGCCCGGCGCCGCCACCCCACAGCCGACGACGGCCAGGCCGCCAGCGATGACGACGTGGCCGACGACGACGCCACAGACGACGACAGCGAACGTGGGGCCAACACCAAGAGAGCCCGCAAGAGCGCCTGAGGGCCGGTTCCTCCATGGCCACGAAGGGACGGGATGCGGTCATTGAGGTCGACGGCCACTCGCTCAAGCTCTCCAACCTCGACAAGGTGCTCTACCCCACCGCCGGGTTCACCAAGGGAGAGGTGCTGGACTACTACGCTCGCGTCGCCCCCGTCCTCCTGCCCCACCTGGGCGACCGGGCGCTGACACTTCGACGCTTTCCCGACGGCGTCGACGGGGGATCGTTCTACGAGAAGAACTGCCCCCGCCACCATCCTGACTGGGTGGGGGTGCATCGGGTCAGCGGTGATGACGGTCCCATCGACTTCTGCCGGATCGACTCCCTGGCGTCGCTCACGTGGGTGGCCAACCTGGCCGCCCTGGAGCTGCACACCTCCATGGCCCGGGCCGCCGACCCCGATGCGCCCACCATGGTGGTGTTCGACCTCGATCCGGGAGCCCCCGCCGGGGTGGTGGAGTGCGCCGAGGTGGCGCTGTGGATCCGCGACGTGCTCGCCGGTGTTGGGCTCGAATGCCTGGTCAAGACCTCGGGGTCCAAGGGCCTGCAGGTCTACCTGCCCCTCAACACGCCGGCCACCTACCACCAGACAGCCGGCTTCTCCAAGCACCTGGCCCAGCTCCTCGAGCGCCAGGCGCCTGAACGGGTGGTGAGCCTACAACGCAAGGACCTGCGGGTGGGCAAGGTCCTGGTGGACTGGAGCCAAAACGCCCGCCACAAGACGACGGTGTGCGCCTACTCACTGCGGGCCCGGCCCCGTCCCACCGCCTCCACGCCTCTGATCTGGGACGAGGTGCAGAATGCCCTCGACGCCGGTGACCCGGACCTGCTGACCTTCGAGGCCGGGGCCGTTGTGGAGCGGATCGAGCGCCTGGGTGACCTGTTCGCCCCAGCCCTGGCCATGGACCAGGAGCTGCCGGCCCTGGGATGACTTGGTCCGGGATGAGCTGGGCTGGGATGACCTGGGATGACCTGGTCGAGAGCCTCGGGACGACCGGTCGACAACGAGGGGGTCTAGCCAAGACTGACTTTGCAGTGTAAAGTCCTTTTCATGACTTCAGCCTCGTCCCCCCGGGAAGCCGCCGCCGCCCTCCACCACGTCGACGACCTGCAGCACCAGACCCGCGACACCTTGCGGTCGTTCTGGTTCCCCCTGGTGGTCTTCGGGAGCCTCACCCTGGTCAGCGCACCGGTGGCCCTGGCCTCCGGCGGCGTCGCCGTGGCAGTGTTCTGGGCGGTAGCCGGGCCTGGCGGTGGCGTCGCCGTGGGCTGGTACTACCGCTCCCGGGAGCTGCACCTGGGGATCTCCCGGTCACCGCTGCCCTACATCGTCACCGCCGCCGCCATCCTCGTCTTCGCCTTTTTTCTCCCTGCCGTCACCACCGGTCGACTCCGCGAGGTCGTTTCCACCTTCGCCGTGGCCGCTGGCTACCTGGTGTTCGCCTGGTTCAACCGCAGCATCGTCCTCGGCGGGCTCGCCCTCGTCATTGCCGCCATCCCGGTGACGCTGGTGCTCAACGACACTGACCACGCCGGGGCCATCGCCGCCGCCATCACCGGCGTCGCCATACTCGCCACCGGCTTCGTCGCCCGCAGCGCCGAGCGACGGCGTCGATGAGCTCGCCCGAACACCCGGTGCAGCGCCTTGACGACATCGTCCACCAACGGGTGCGGCTCGGGATCCTTGCCGTGCTGTCGGAGGCCGACCGGGCCGACTTCACCTACCTGCGCAACGCCCTCGGCCTCACCGACGGCAACCTCTCCCGTCACCTGAGCGTCCTGGAAGAGGCCGGTCTGGTCGAGGTGCGCAAGATCTTCGAGGCCAAGAAGCCGCGAACCTGGGTGAAGCCCACCAGCGACGGGCGGGCTGCTCTGGCCACCGAGGTCGCTGCCCTGCGCGAGTTGATCGACCGCTGCGAGGGGCGCCGCTGACGGCCCCGGGTTGCAGTGGCGCTGGACGAAGCGACGCCGCCCTGGCCGACGTGGGAAAAAAGGATGATCTGCGGCAAGGGGACGCTACGAAGTACTATCTCAACGACGTTCACATCAGGGTGGTTGGGAACTTTGCCCCCTTGTGGGTATATCGCCCTCGCTCCCATCAACTGATCCAGAGGAAGGAATTGAGACGAATGCAGCCAAAGATCCACTCCTGGGGCCCGCGGGCCCTCTTCGCCGGGGGTCTGGGTACCCTGCTGGCGCTGTCGACCCTGGTGTCAGCTGACGCCTCCAGCCACCGAGAGGCTCCCCTGATCTCCAAGGACCCTGTGGCCGACAACACCGACGTCTACGCCTTCGTGCCCCCCGACGCACCCAACACCGTCGCCCTGATCTCCAACTGGGAGGGGTTCCAGGAGCCCGGCGGCGGCCCCAACTACTTCGAGTTCGGCGACGACGTGCTCTACAAGATCTACGTGGACAACAACGGCGACGCCATCGAGGACGTCACCTATGAGTTCCGGTTCTCCACCAGGCTGGCCCAGCCCAACACGTTCTTCTACGGCGTCGGCCCCATCACCTCCCCCAACGACCGTGACATGAGCCGTCCTCAGACCTACACCGTGACCAAGGTGCAGGGCGGTCAACGCACCACGATGGCCACCAACGTTCCCACCGCACCGTCCAACGTCGGTCCTCGCACCACGCCCAACTACGAGGCGACGGCGGCCAAGGCCATCAAGCGCCTCGACGGTGGCCGGGGCCAGGTCTTCGCCGGCCAGCGCGACGACGGCTTCTATTTCGACGGCGCCTCCGTCTTCGACCTCGGCGCCCTGCGGCCCTTCCTGCCCGGCTACGAGGACGGCAGCGACGGCATCGACACCTTCGCCGGCTACAACGTCCAGTCCATCGCCATCCAGGTGCCCAAGAAGGAGATCGTGTCCGACTCGGATCCGGTGATCGGCGTGTGGTCCACCGCCGAGCGCCAGGGCACCCGGGTGTTCCAGAACGACAACGGCTCCCAGCCGCTCAACTCTGGACCGTGGGTCCAGGTGTCCCGCCTGGGCAACCCGCTGGTCAACGAGGTGGTCATCCCTCTCAAGCTCAAGGACGCCTTCAACTCTCTCGAGCCCGAGGATGACGCTGCCACCCTGTCCGGGGTCACCGCTCCGCCCTTGTCCACCGAGGGTGACATCCCGCTGTTGACCGATCCCATCCTGGCCGAGCTGGAGGAGCAGATCTACGGGATCACCACACCGCCGACGCCGCGTCAGGACCTCAAGACCATCTACCTGACCGGTATCCCCGGCATCAACCAGCCCGCCAACGTCAAGCCGGCGGAGCTGCTGCGGCTCAACACCTCCATCGCCCCCACGCCGTTTGCCCAGCAGAACCGTCTGGGTCTGCTGGCCGGCCAGCTTGACGGGTTCCCCAACGGCCGCAGGGTCATCGACGACGTCATCGACATCTCCCTGCAGGCAGTGGCTGGAGCCACCCCGTTGACTCCGGAGTTCCAAGTAGCGCCCAACAACCAGCTGGGTGACGGAGTCGACGGCAACGACATGCCCTACCTGAACACCTTCCCCTACCTGGCCACACCTCACCAGGGCACCGACCTCAACAACGAGGCCAGGGTTCCGTAACCCCGCTGGTCGAGGGCCATGGGAGACTCTTCTCCTGTGGCCCTCGACCCCGGTTCGCTCTCCCCAGAGGTGCTCGGCTTCCTGGCCGAGCGTCACCTGGCCAGCCTCACCACGCTTCGGGCCGACGGGACACCACATGTGGTGCCCGTCGGTTTCGCGTTCGAGCCCGAAGCCCGCCTGGTCCGGATCATCACCAACGTCGGGAGCCAGAAGGCCCGCAACGCCGAGCGGGGTGGCCGGGCGGTGGTGTGCCAGATCGACGGCGGGCGGTGGTTGGCGCTCGAGGGGGTGGCGGCGCTGAGCGACGATCCCGAGCGGGTGGCGGCCGCCACCGCCGCTTACGCCGTTCGCTACCGCCAGCCCGGAGAGAACCCTGACCGGGTGGCCATCGAGATCGTCGTCGACCGGGTCCTGGGCCGGGCTTGAGGATGTCCCAGCAGCTCCCTCTCCGGAGCCGGGGATCAGGGCGTGGCTGACTGCCAGAGGCCGAGGAGGTTGCCTTCGCTGTCGGTGAAGTAGGCGGCGAAGCCCATGTCGCCCACCGCCTGCTTGGCCCGCACCACCGAGCCGCCCAGCTCCTCGACCTTGGCCAAGGCGGCGTCGAGGTCGGCCACGTCGACAGTGATCACCGGGGTGGCGACGTCGCTCTGGCGGGCGAACATGCCGCCGTTGATGGCGCCCGGCTCGGTGGGTTGGCCTCGTTCGTCCGACGGGGTGGTGGTGATGATGGTGTAGCCCATGTCGGGTATGGACGAGAGCTGCCAGCCGAAGGCGCTGGCGTAGAAGGTGGTGGCCCGGCCCACGTCGTCCGCGGGTATCTCGAAGTGGACCACCTTGCCTGACATGGGCGCCCCCGGTACTCGGGCCGGTCCACCTCCGGTGGGCTTCGCGGCGAACGGCGATGGTACCGGATGCAGACAGGCCCCCACCAGGGTGGGATCGGGAGGATGGCCGCAGCTGACCAGCGGTCATCCAGCCGAACTGGCTTCGCCGACCGGCACCCAACCGGTCACGGTGGTGCCGCTCCCGGGCGCAGAGTCGACCCGGAGGCCACCGCCCAGCGCCGCCAGCCGGTCGCTCACACCCTCCAGCCCCGACCCCCGGGCAGTGCGCTCGGCGTCGAAGCCCACCCCGTCGTCGGCCACGGAGAACGACAGGCGATCCGGCCCGCACCACAAGCGGATCTCGGCTCCGGTGGCCTGGGCGTACTTGGAGACGTTCTGCAACGCCTCCAGGCACGAGAAGTAGACGGCCACCTCGGTCCCCTGCTCGTAGCGACCGATGTCGCCGTCGACCTCCACCGGGATCGGCGCCTTGGCCGCCTGCGCCCGCAGGGCGGCGACCAAGCCCTGGTGGGCGAGGGTAGGTGGGTAGATGCCCCGAGCGAGGTCTCGGAGGTTCTCCAGCGCATCTCTGGTGTCGGACTTGAGCTCGGCCAGGACCCCGGCCAACTCGGGCGCCTGCTCCGACGCCATCTCCTCGGCCAGGCGGATCCTCATCATCAGGGCCACCAGCTGCTGCTGGGCGCCGTCGTGGAGGTTGCGCTCGAGCTGGTAGCGGGCCTGGTCCTGGGCGGCCACGATACGCTGCCTCGACTGCTGGAGGTCCCGGGCCTGGACCGAGATCTCCTCGAGGCGGTCGGCCAGCTCGGTGGTGAGGCGGACGTTGCGCAACACCAGCCCGGCCTGGGAGGCGAGGTCGGAGATCAGCTTCTCCTCGGTGCCGGTCAGCGGCTCGGCCCGCGGCTTGGTCACGGCCAGGACGCCGAGGAGCTCCTCTCGATGACGCACGGCGAAGCTCCGGGATGCGTCCAGGGCGGGCACCTCCTCCCCGCTCAGCGCCAAGGTGGTCGGTTCCCGACCGGGCTTGTCCGGCCACGACGCCGCCAGTCGGATCTCGGCACCGACCCGGAGCCAAATCTCGACGTGGGTGGCACCACTGCCTTCGGCCAGGGCCGTGGCCATCCTCGGCAGGACCTCGGCGTTCGCCGGTGTGAGGGCCATCTGCTGAGAGAACCCCGACAGCACCTCATACGGGGTGGCCGCTCCCCGAACACCAGCCGGTTGGCCAGTCGCTGTGCCCGCTGGCGGACAGGTTGGAAGGCGAGGGCCACCACCGCGGTGGCCATGAGCGGTAGCCCCACGTCCGAGGTGCCGGTCCGCCCGACGGCGGCCCCGATGCCGGCGACGATGACCAGGTAGGCCGCAGTGATGAACGCGGCCAACGACCCGAACACCACCGTCTTGTTGATGACGATGTCGATGTCGTAGAGGCGGTACTTCAACACGGCCACCCCGGCCCCGACGGGCACGCTGGCGAAGGCCAGCAGCACGACTCCCTGGGCTTCTTCGTTCCACGATGGTGGAACGAAGGCCACCGCCACCAGGCTGACGACGAGCACGGCCGAGGCGAACACGAACCACTTGAGCTGCTGGCGCTCGTCCCCTGCCGCTCGCCGCAACCGCTGGATCAGGCCCCACCGCGGCAGCCAGGGCTGCCACCGCCGCCACGTTGCCGGCCAGGAACAACACCAGCCCGGCGACGTCGGACACGTCGCTCGGTCCGTGGAACCCGTCGAGATCCTCCCGGCCGGGAGGAGCGGTGCCCACGGCGGCAGCAGCGGTGAAGGCCACCAGGCTGAGGCCGGCGAGCCAGGCCACCGGCCGCCAGCGCCGGGAGGGGAGCCGGCCGTCGGGGAAGAGCAGGAGGACGAAGATCCCCACCGGCCCGGCACCGAACAGCCAGACGCCGCACCAGGCCATAAGCGTGGCCCCGGGGAGGGAGCCGGGAGCGGTGACCAGCCCGTAGATGGCGTAGTCCTGGGCCAGGACGGCCAAGGCCTCACCCAGGCCGATGACGCAGAACAGCCAGCCGATGGCGTTGGCCGGAACCCGTGAGGCGATCAGGGCCCCGACGGTGGTGGTCACCAGCCCGAGCACGGCGACCTCTCCCGGGAAGCCGACCGAGTCGGCCCCGGCGGTGGACCGGCTGGCGAGGGCCAGCACGAGATCGGCAACCGCCAGGGCAGCGGTGACCGCCCACACCCCCCACGCCAGCCGAGCCGAACTCGATACCGGGGCAGCCGGCCCCTTCGTCGTCGCCCGCGTGATGACGCCCATCGCGGGTTCGGTCATCGCAGGTTCGGTCATCGCAGGTTCGGTCATCGCAGGCGCTGACCGAGGAAGGGTTGACCGGCCGGGCGCCCGGCGGGCGCCCGGTGATGAGCTACTCGGCGGGCCCGGCCTCGGCCAGCTCCACCGGTGGGGGCTCGAAGCCCTCGACGGTGCGGAACACGATCTCGCCGTCCTCGGCGTCGACGACGATGGTCTCGCCGGCGGTGAACTCCTTGAACAGGATCCGCTCCGACATGGGGTCCTCGATCATGCGCTGGATGGCTCTGCGCAGTGGTCGGGCGCCCAGGCTGGGGTCGTAGCCCTTGGTGGCCAACAGCAGCTTGGACTCTGGTGTGAGCTCGAGGCCGATGCCCTGGGCCACCAGCTGGTCCTGGACCCGCTTGACCATGAGGTCGACGATGGAGACCACCTCGAGCTTGGACAGCTCGTGGAAGACGATGGTCTCGTCGATGCGGTTGAGGAACTCGGGCCGGAAGTGGGCCTTGAGGGCGTCGTTGACCTTCTCCTTCATCTTGGCGTACGACACCGCCTCGTCGGTCTTGGAGAAGCCCACCGCTGCCTTGCGCAGATCGGCGGTGCCCAGGTTCGAGGTCATGATCAACACGGTGTTGCGGAAGTCGACCGATCGGCCCTGGGCGTCGGTGAGCCGGCCCTCCTCCAGGATCTGGAGCAGGGTGTTGAACACGTCGGTGTGGGCCTTCTCGATCTCGTCGAACAGCACCACCGAGAAGGGCTTGCGACGCACGGCCTCGGTGAGCTGGCCGCCCTCCTCGTAGCCCACGTAACCGGGAGGCGAGCCCACCAAGCGGCTGACGGTGTGCTTCTCCATGTACTCGGACATGTCGAGGGCGATCAGGGAGGTCTCGTCGCCGAAGAGGAACTCCGCCAGGGTCTTGGCCAGCTCGGTCTTGCCCACCCCGGACGGACCGAGGAAGATGAACGAGCCGCTGGGGCGCTTTGGGTCCTTGAGGCCGGCCCGGGTGCGACGGATGGCCTGGGACACCGACTTGATGGCGTCCTCCTGGCCGACGACCCGCTTGTGCAGCTCGTCCTCCATGCGCAGGAGCTTGGCCGTCTCCTCCTCGGTCAGCTTGTAGACGGGGATGCCGGTCCAAAGGGAGAGGACCTCGGCGATGGCCTCTTCGTCGACCTCGTCGAACAAGTCGACCCCGGAGTCCTTGATCTCGCGCTCCTTGGTGGCCTTCTGCTCTAGCAGCGCCTTCTCCTGGTCGCGGAGCTTTCCCGCCTCCTCGTAGTGCTGGGCCTCCACCGCCTCCTTCTTGGACTGGACCACCCGGGAGAGCTGGTTCTCCAGCTCCTTGTAGTCGGGCGGGGTCTGCATGCGGCGGATGCGCATGCGGCTGCCGGCCTCGTCGATGAGGTCGATGGCCTTGTCGGGCAGGAAGCGGTCGGAGATGTAGCGATCAGCCAGGTTGGCCGCCGCCACCAGAGCCTGGTCGGTGATGGTGACCCGGTGGTGGGACTCGTAACGGTCGCGCAGGCCCTTGAGGATCTCGATGGTGTGGGCCACGGAGGGCTCCTCCACCTTGATGGGTTGGAAGCGGCGCTCGAGGGCAGCGTCTTTCTCCAGGTGCTTGCGGTACTCGTCGAGGGTGGTGGCCCCGATGGTCTGGAGCTCGCCCCGGGCCAGCATGGGCTTGAGG
>JBPCJK010000101.1:0-10974 GCA_051005375.1 Acidimicrobiales bacterium | reverse complement strand
TGGCCTACAAAGTGGGCGAGCGCAAGCTGGCCGAGCTCCGGGCCTGGGCCACCCAGCGCGTCGGGGACGCCTTCGACATCCGCGCCTTCCATGACGAGGTCCTGGCCCACGGCGCCCTGCCCCTCGATGTCCTGGAGACCCTGGTGAGGGCATGGGCCGAGCACCAGGGGCAGGAGACACCGGCAGTGGGCTGAGGTCGAGTGCAGCGCCAGGCCGGGACCGGTGTGAACTGCCGGTTCGCGGTCTGCGCGAGGCTCCTCAGCCCTGCCTTCGGCTCTGTCCTGGCCCTGCTCAGCGCCCCCTATCCGCTCACCGAGGTCGACGACCGCGCGACCGACACAGCTCGCCTAACGAAGGGCAGTCCTTCGGTGCCTTCCCCAGCAGGCCGTTGTCGATCACGACACCCACGCCCGCCTGGTGGCCCTCGTCTGAAACTTGACCTTGGCGGCGTCGACATAGCGGCTGGCCTCATCGGCCAGCTGCTCCAGCCGAGCCAGGGAACGCGTCGGGGGGTCGCCACCAGACCTCGAAGGGGCGGCATTTGGATCTCTGACGCGCGACATCTACGAACTCGTCCCTGTCGTATATGTCACTCTCCCGCCCAGAAGAAGAGTGAGGCTATTTGTCGCGTTGCGACTGCCGTAGCTTGAATGTTACGCTCTGGCCATGGCCGCACCGAGGACAGGCGCTGAGCACTACTTCGCCGGGAGGATGGCAGACTCCGAATACCGGGCAGCCCACGACCAGGCTGCGCGGCGCATTCGTCGTACCGACGAGCTGGTCCGCGAGTTCGACCGTCGGCGCGTCGAGTGTGGGCTGTCGAAGACAGAGCTGGCCCGTCGAGCCGGAATGTCGCCGGAGACGGTGCGGAGGCTCTTCACCGCTAGGCAGGCGAATCCGACCGCAGGCACCGTCGTCGCTCTGGCCGACGCGCTTGGCCTTGACCTGGTGATGATGCCCCGACAGGAGGCAGCGGCGGTCTAGTCAGCCAGCCCCACCACGGTTCGTCGCTCGCGGAACTCCTCCCGGAACGTCCGAGCACGCCGGTAGTCCTTGGTCCTGGCGGCTTCACGGAGCGGCTTGGACAGGCCGTCGATGCAGACCAGGCTCGATCCAACAAGATCGTCGGCATCACGCTCCAGCATGCAGAACAGTCGGTGGTTCTTTTTGTCGGCGTCCCGCCCCCGACGCCGAGGGCCTGGATGGGCTGCCTGACCTGGCCGTGGAAGTCCGATCGCCCTCGACCTGGCGCTATGACGTGGGCCCCAAGAAGGACTCCTACCAGCGGGCCGGGTTGGCCGAGCTGTGGCTGGTGGACACGGCCTCCGGATCCGTCCTCGTCTACCGGAGGTCGACGCCGGCAACCCCCGACTTCGACGTCGCCCTCGAGCTCACCGCCGACGAGGTCCTGGCCTCGCCGCTCCTCCCCGGCTTCGCCGTGAGGGTCGCCGACCTGTTCTGACCGTCCCCGGCGCGCCACTCGCCCGACGGCGCCTGGTTCAGATGGGGAAGCGGCGACGGATCCAGTCGGCGAACAGCGGGTCGACGACGAAGGACCGGCCTCCGCGCCGTTCCAGGTAGCCGTTTCCGACGAGCGCCTCGAGGGCGGCCCTCGCCGTGCCCGGGGACAGGCCGAGGACATCGGCGGCGGTACCGTACACGCTGCCACCGGAGGCGACGACCCGCAGCGACCGCTGGTGGCCGGAGGGGAGCAGCGCGTAGAGCCGCTCCGACCCGTTGTCGACGTTGGCCCGGACGGTGGCGACGGCCTCCTCCCACGCCAAGTCGTCGGCTGTGCCACCCTCGTCGGTCAACCGCCACAGGGCGTCGGCCAGCTGCATGGCCCGCTGGGGGTGCCCGGCTGCGAAGGCGACCAGCCTGCTCGTGACCGAACCGGTGCCGCGCCGGGTGCACTCGAAACCGTCTTCGACGACGTCGGCCACGGCGTCGTCGGCCAGAGGGCCGATCTCGACGAGGTCGGCCTGGGCGAAGAAGGGTTGAGCCTGGTCGCTGAACAGCGTGCGCATGGTCGAGGGCTGGGAACCGGCGAAGACGATGGCCAGCTCCTGGTAGTGGTGCTGGAGCTCGGTGCGCAGCAGGCCAGCGGCCCCTTCGACGTTGGCGATGCCCGAGAACTCGTCGAACACCACGATCAGGTCCTGGCGCTGAGCGGTGCGCACCAGCACATCGAGGAGCGCTCGCAGGGTGAGGACGGGGTCGGGACGGTCGCGACGGCCCTTGGAGAGCTCAATCCCGACGACACCGAGGCGGATCGACACCGTTCCGGCGATCGAGTCGAGGATGCGACGGGCAGCACCCGTCACCTTCGACAACCCCCGGTCTACGGCTCCGGCGAGGTCGGCGACGGAGCTCAGCTCGTACAGGTCGATCCACACCGTGCTCGGTCCCACTGCGGCCAGGTCGGCGGTGACCCGTTTCAGCAGGCTGGTCTTGCCGTAGCGGCGCGGGCCGAGCAGCGCAGTGAGCCGACGCTCGGTCAGCCGCTCAGCGAGATCGGCCACGAGGTCGTCTCGACCCGAGACCTGCTCGGGGGCAAGAGGGCCTTGATGGGGGAAGGGGCTCCGTTCCACCCCTCATAACCTATCACTCAGTAGGCCTCTTTACACTCTACTCAATCGACCCTATCCGTCATCCCGGCCTACCGATGAGTTGCTGTCGGGTGCGCCTCAGCCCCCGGCTCAGCCCCCGGCTCAGCCCCAAGGCGACGATCCCACCGGTTGCTCGAAGCCTTCTCCTACTCGAGCGTCCGGGTACCGGGATCGCCCAGGCGAAGACGGACCGTGACCGAGAGATCGTCGCGCTCAAGGGCAGCCCGGGCCCGGGGGACGATGAACTCGTCCACGTGACGACGCACGTCCGCGGGAGGGGTGCCGGCAGCCACGTCGGCTCGCAGGTCGAGGGCGGGGGTTCGCTGCTGCCCGTGCACCCGCACCCGGGCGCCGACGACTCCGGGACCGGCCTGGAGGTCCCTGGCGACAGCGTCGGCCACGGCACGGGCCTCCAATGACGTCCGGCCGCCCTCACCGTCCGCCACCTGCACCTGGCGCAGCGGAGGCGATGCCGACACCAGCTGGAGCCGCAACCACCGCCATCCCAACCAGGCCACCACCAGAGCCACGAAGGTGGCGATCCCCCAGAACCACCCGGCGTTGTCCGCCACCAGCCGGCGTAGGCCGTCGTCGAGCACGGGAGCATCGATCTGGTTGTCGCCGAGGGCCCCGACGCTGCGGGCCAGCCCGTAGGCCCCGGCGGCGACCAGCACCAGGCCCACGACCGAGGCCACCACCCGGTTAATCCGGTCGAGACGGCTCATCGCTGCCCCTCGGCCACGCCATGCCCACTGCTCCGGTCGAGACGGCTCATCGGTCGCCGCTCGCCGACGCCACGCCCACGTCTGCTCGCAGAGGCTGGGCCAAGGCCAGCTCCTCCAGGTGGCGGCGCACGGCGTCGCCCACCTTTCGTTCCACCTCGGCCCTGTCGCGCCCGATTGCGGTGGCACGCACCACCGCCGCCTTACGACCGACCTTGACCTGGGCTCCAGCCACTCCCTCCACCCGCTCCACCCGCTCGGCCAGCCATCGTTCGACACCCTTGCAGTCGAGCGACGTCGTCGACTGACCACTGCCGGCGAGGGCGAGGGCGTCGGGTCGGCGCCGGGCCACCTGCACCGCCAGCACGAGTACGCCGACGACCACCAGCGCCAGGGACAACAGCCTGATGTTGCCGTCGGACCACGGGGTATCCACGGCGGTGCGCTCCCACCGGTCGTAGGGCAGGATCCACGGCCCCCGATCCAGGCCACCGAGGACGATCTCTACCGCCACCAGCAGTCCTCCCACGGCCAGGGCCAGGGCGAGGACGGCGCTCAAGACCCGATTGGCCACCCGCATGGCGGATCTACTCCACCCGGCCGGTCCGGGACCGGCCGGCGAGGGGGAGGACGTCGACGACGATGTCGATCTCGGTCACGCGGCAACCCGTCAGGTCCTGCACCTTGTCGCGGACGTGACGGCGGACCTCGCCGGTGAGCTGGGCGACGGGGCGAGGCCAGCAGATGGCGAGGTGCAGCCCCATGGCGGCGGTGCCCGACGCGACGGTGGCGGTGGCGCCGTGACCACCACCCCCGGGGAGCAGTTCGGCCATGAGACGGCGCAGGCCGGGTTCGGCCACCAGCTCGACACCGTCGATCTCGCTGGCCGCCTGCCGAGCGATGGCGACCAGGGCTCGAGGAGCGATGACGGTGCGGCCGGCGAGGACCGCCGCATCTACACCAGGTGGTGCCGACGACCCCGTCGTCGTGGGTACGCCGGTGACGGTGGTCATCCTCAGTCGCTGCGCCGACGGGTCCGCTCCACGACCTCTCCGAGGTCGAGCTCGCCCTCCACCACCTTCATCACCACATAGCCGATGGCACCGAAGAAGGCGACCACCAACATGTCACCAAAGTCGCCCACGACCAGGACGATGCCAAGAATCAGGCCGGTGAACAG
This sequence comes from Acidimicrobiales bacterium, assembly GCA_051005375.1. Taxonomy (GTDB): domain Bacteria; phylum Actinomycetota; class Acidimicrobiia; order Acidimicrobiales; family CADCSY01; genus JADDRA01. Next base: position 6,463 of record JBPCJK010000101.1, on the reverse strand, counting down.
GCCCACCACGGTCGGTTGCACAGTTGCTCCTTTGATCGATCTCTCGGGCGCCGGCGGTCAGGCGACGCGCGGCTGGTGGACGCGGGCTCGGCGTCGGCGCCACCAGCGCCGGGCCAGCGCTGGCGGGCCCATGTGTCGAACCAAAAGCGGTGGGGACGATGTCGGCGGCGCCGGCACCCCGCTCAGACGCTCGAAGGCCCGGCGGGCGAGGTGAAAGGCGACGGGATCGCCACCCCGGTCGGGGTGAGTCTCGAGGGCCCGCCGGCGCCACGCCTCACGGACGTCATCGGGACCAGCCCCTGGCGGGGCTCCGAGGACCCGGTAGGCGTTCACGCTCCCATTCCGGCGGCCTGGCCCGGACCGTGGCCGGGGACATCCTCATCGTCGGAGCCGCTGGCATCGGAGCGGCTGGCACTGATGTCCTCATCGTCGGACCCGTCGACATCCAACTCGTCGATGAACACGGCGACCCGGGCACCGCCGATGTGGCCGGCCAAGGCCTGGCGGATCTCCTCGGCCACGGCCGGCATGGGTGGCCCGTAGCGGGCAGCAACATGCACCTCGACCTGGCCCTCGGCCAGGCGAACCCCGGGAACGCGCCGCCCCTGGAGGTAGGTCGCCACCTCGACCCCTGGGCCGGAGGTGAGCCGGGACACCGAAGAGCACCCTTCCACCATCCGGGCCACCGCCTCGGCGTCGATCACCCCGCCTCGACCTCCAGCACCGGGGATGGCCTGCACAGCTCGCCCGCTCCTGGCTCGCCCACTCCTGGCTCGCTCACTGCACGCGCTCGGGCTGCGGCTGCTCCTTGTTGCTGTCGTCCCCGGTGAAGATGTCGTCGACGGCGATGTTCACCTCGGTCACCTCGAGCCCCGTCATGTCCTGGACCTGATCGGTGATGTTCTTGCGCACGGCGTTGGCCACGTCCACGATGCGGACCCCGTACTCGCAGACGATGTCGATGTCGATGGCTGCCTGGCGCTCTCCCACCTCAACGCTCACGCCCTGGCTGATGTTGCTACGGGTGGAGCCGGGGAGCCGCTCGCGCAGAGCACCCATGGCTCGGGCCGTGCCGCTTCCCATGTTGTGGACGCCGGCGATCTCCCTCGCCGCGATGCCGGCGATCTTGGCCACCACCGAATGGGCGATGGTGGTCTTGCCGTGCTCGGTGACCAGGGCGCTGCTCCCGCTCCGAGCGATCTCCTGGGTGCTGGTGGTGTCGGTCATGCCCCTCATCCTCCCCCCTCCAACCAGAAGGAAACAAAGACGTGGCCGACCCTACAGGCCGAGCAGGGAGCCGAGGCCGACGGTCACCCCAGGGTGATCTGCCACCGCCTTGACAGCGAGGATCACACCCGGCATGAACGACCTGCGGTCGTAGGAGTCGTGCCGGAGGGTGAGCGACTGGCCGGTGGTGCCCAGCACCACCTGGTGGTGGGCGACCATGCCCCGCAGCCGCAGCGAGTGGATAGGGATGCCACCTGGACCGAGGGCCCCCCGGGCGCCCCCGAGGACCTGGTTCACGGTCGGGTCCGGGTCCCACTCCTCGGACGCCGCTGCCAGGCGCTGGGCCAGGAGCAGGGCGGTCCCCGAAGGAGCGTCGAGCTTGGCCTCGTGGTGGAGCTCGATGATCTCCACCGACGAGAACCACGGGGCTGCCAGCTCGGCCAGGCGCATCATCACCACGGCGCCGATGGCGAAGTTGGGAGCGATCAGGCAGTTGCTCGTGGTGAACGCCGAGCGCAGCTCGGCCAGGTCGTCGTCGGTCAGCCCGGTGGTGCCGACCACGGCGTGGACGCCGGCCCCGGCGCACCACCGCAGGTTCTCCCGGGCGGCGGCGGCGGCGGTGAAGTCGACGGCCACGTCGAGCTCAATGTCGTCCAGGGACTCGGTGGCGGGCAGTATGGGCAGGTCGGTGTCGACCCCGGTCACCGAGCGAAGGTCGAGCCCGGCGTGGTGGGGGTCGACCACCCCCACCAGCTCCATCTCGGGCTCACCGAGCACCGCCTCGCACACCGTGCGCCCCATCCGCCCGGCAGCACCGAACACCCCGACCCGAACGTCCACGGCCCCACCCTGCCCCGGCGGCGTCTCTAGGCCACCCATCGCTCGACCTGGGACCGACGCAGGGGGCCGACGACAGCCACGCTGCGGGGACCGGCGGCGGCCACCCTGGCCAGCGCCCTCTCGACGTCGGTCGGGGTGATCCGGCGGTAGCGATCGAGGGCCTCGTCGAGGTCGACCACCTCGCCGTGGACGAGCAGCGACCCGCCGATACGGCTCATGCAGCTCCCCGAGTCCTCCAGGGCGAGCAGCGTCGACCCCGCCAGATAGCCTTTGGCGACGTCCATCTCGTGGTCGCTCACACCATGGTCGAGCAGCCGGTCGAGCTCGGCGTGGACCAAGCCGAGCACCTCGGGCAGACGGGACGGAGCGGTGGCGGCGGCGGCCACCAGCGCTCCGGTGTCGGCGTAGGACGACGTGAAGGAGTACACCGAGTAGGCCAGCCCTCGCTCCTCCCGGATGGTGCGGAACAGCCGACTCGAGGTTCCGCCCCCGAGCACCTGGTTGGCCACGGCCAGGGCGTAGCGGTCGTCATCGTGACGGTCGAGCGCCCGCATCCCCACGGCCAGGTGGGCCTGCTCGCTGCGCTGGGTGAGCACCCGGCAGGACTGGGGAAGGACCGTGGGCGGCTGGCGCAGCGGGGCCACACCGCCCTCGCACCCCGCCAGCAGGCGATCGACGGCGGTGACGACCTGGTCGTGGTCTAGGGCACCGGCTGCGGCCACCACCAGGTTCTCCGGGCGGTACCAGGCGTGGTGGAAGCCGGCGATGTCGGCGGGGGTCATGGCCTCGACGGTCGCCCGACAGCCCAGCACCTCGGCGCCCAGGGGATGCCCGGGGAACATGGCCTCGGCCAGCAGCGACAGCACCCGCTCGTCGTGGCAGTCCTCCTCCATGAGCAGCTCTTCGAGGATCACCTGGCGCTCGGCCTCGACCTCGCGCGCCCGGAAGGCGGGCCGCAGGAAGACATCGGCCAGGAGATCGAGCCCGAGGTCGAGCTCCTCGGCGGGCAGGCGGGTGTGGTAGGCGGTGTACTCATGGGTGGTGAAGGCGTTCATCTCGCCGCCCACGGCCTCGACGGCCTCGGCGATGTCCACCGCGGTGCGGGACTCGGTGCCCTTGAACAGCAGGTGCTCGAGGAAGTGTGAGGCCCCGGCCAGCCCCGGGCCCTCGTCACGGGCGCCCACACCCACCCACAGGCCGAGGCTGACCGAGCGGGCCTGGGTCAGGGCCTCGGTGGCGACCCTGACCCCGTTGGCCAACCTGGTGGTGCGGACCGTGGCCGGAAGCGTACTCAACTTTGCCGCTGGATTGCTGGACGCTCAAGGTTGCTGAGCAACAACAACCGTCCACAAACGTCGACGGCGACAGCGGTCACGTCACCGTCCGCTGCTGCGCCGCCGGGGACGGCGCTCGCTGCCACCATCCCGACGTTCGCCCGTCCGACTCGGCGGTGAGATGTCGGGACCGAGGTCGCCGAACTCCTCGCGGACCTCGGCGTCGAAGGCCTCCTCGAAGCTCGCCGTGGCCACCCCACTTGGAGCCGGTGCCGGGGCACGCTCGGCCTCCCGGTCCGGCCGGGGGGTTGGCGCCCGACCCCGGTCCCGGTCACCCCGGTCCCGGTCACCCCGGTCCCGGCCACCCCGATCGCGGTCGGATCCTCCAGGGCGACCCCCGCCGGAGCGCCCGCCGGGCCGAGCACCGCTGTCACCGTCACGCCCGCTGGCCCCCTCCTCGTCGCCGTCGGCGCTCACCGGGGAGAGCGACACCTTGCCCTGAGGGTCGATGTCGTCGACCCGCACCTCGATGGGATCGCCCAGGCTGACCACGTCCTCCACCCGGTCGATGCGCTTGCCCCCGCCGAGCTTGGAGATGTGGACCAGCCCGTCACGCCCGGGGAGGATGTTGACGAAGGCCCCGAACTTGGTGATGTTGACCACCCGGCCCTGGTAGACGGCGCCGACCTCGGCCGCCGGAGGGTCGAGCAGCAGCTCGATGCGCCGACGGGCTTCCGCCACCGCCTCGCCGTCCTTGGAGCCGATGGTGACGGTGCCCATCACGCCGTCGTCGTCGACGGCGATGTCAGCGCCGGTCTCCTGCTGCATGGCGTTGATGACCTTGCCCTTGGGGCCGATGATCTCGCCGATCTTGTCGATGGGGATCGGGAAGCTGACGATCTTGGGGGCGCTGGCGGCCACGTCGGCCCGGGGCTCGCGCAGGGCGGCGTTCATGACCTCCAGGATCTTGAGGCGGGCCTCCTTGGCCTGGCGGAGGGCGGCGATCAGCACGTCGGCGGGCAGGCCCTCGATCTTGGTGTCGAGCTGGAGGGCGGTGACGAACTCGGCCGTGCCAGCCACCTTGAAGTCCATGTCGCCGAAGGCGTCCTCGGCGCCGAGGATGTCGGTGAGGGTGGTGTAGGTGCCCCCTTCGTAGATGAGGCCCATGGCGATGCCGGCCACCGCCGCCTTGATGGGCACGCCTGCGTCCATGAGCGAGAGGGAGCTGGAGCACACCGAGGCCATCGAGGTCGAGCCGTTGGACGACAGCACCTCCGACACCAGGCGCAGGGCGTAGGGCCACTCCGCCTTGGAGGGCACCACCGGCAGGAGGGCCCGTTCGGCCAACAGGCCGTGGCCGATCTCGCGGCGCTTGGGGCTGCCCACCCGGCCCGTCTCGCCGTTGGCGTAGGGCGGCATGTTGTAGTGGTGCATGTAGCGCTTCTTCTCGTCGACGCCGACGGTGTCGAGGAGCTGGTCCATCCTGGGCATGCCCAGCGTCAGGATGTTGAGGACCTGGGTCTCGCCCCGCTGGAACAGCGCCGAGCCGTGGGCCGTGGGCAGCAAGCCCACCTCGGCCGAGAGCTGGCGAAGGTCGGCGGTGCCACGACCGTCGATGCGCACGCCCTCGCCGGTGACCCGCTGGCGGATCAGCTTCTTGGTCAGGGCCTTGACCGCGGCCTTGATCTCCCGCTCGCGGCCCGGGAGCTCGGAGGCCAGCTCGGTGGCGATGGCCTTGGTGGCCCCGTCGGTGGCGGCGTTGCGCTCGGCCTTGGCCGAGATTGAAAGCGCCGGGGCCAGCCGCTCGGCGCCCACGGACGACACGCGCTCGAAGACATCGTCACCGTAGTCGTGTTGAGGCTCGTAGGCGATGGGCGCTCGGCTGCCGGCGGCGGCCACCAACTGGTCCTGGAGGTCGATCGAGTCGCCGATCCAGGCCTTGGCCGCCTGCAGGCCCTCGGCGATGACCTCCTCGGTCACCAGCGGCGCCCCCTCCTCGTAGAACCGGGAAGCGTCCTCGGTCCCCCCCGCCTCGACCATCATGATGGCGATGTCGTCGCCGGCACGGCGGCCGGCCACCACCAGCTCGAAGGTGCTCTCGTCGCCGTCCTGGTAGGTGGGGTGGGGATGCCAGGCACCATCGGTGCCGTAGGCGATGCGTACCGCCCCCAGGGGTCCGTTGAAGGGGATGCCCGAGATCATGAGGGCGGCCGAGGCGGCGTTGATGGCCAGCACGTCATGGGGGTTGGCCTGGTCGGCGCCGAGCACCGTCACCACGACCTGGGTCTCGTTGCGGTAGCCGTCGGCGAAGCTGGGGCGCAACGGTCGGTCGATGAGCCTGCAGGTGAGGATGGCGCTCTCGGAGGGGCGGCCCTCACGCCGGAAGAACGAGCCGGGGATCTTCCCGGCGGCGTACATGCGCTCCTCGACGTCGACGGTGAGGGGGAAGAAGTCGATGCCCTCCCGGATGCCCTTGGCGGCGTTGGCGGTGACCAGCACGGTGGTCTGGCCGATGGTGGCCACCACTGCCCCCTGTGATTGGGGGGCGAGCTTGCCGGTCTCGATGGAGAGGGTCTTGTCGGTGCCGGAGATGACACCCGATACGGAGATGGCGTCTGCCATGTGCTGCCTTTCGTCGTGGTTGGCGGCGGCAGGCCAGTTCCCAGTCGTCGGGCACCCGGAGGACCGAGGGCCCGGCGACTGGCAGCTGACCACTGCTCGCCGCCCTGGTTGGTTGCGGACTTCGTGGTGACGCTGCTGGCGCCCACACCTACCGGCGACGAGGCACCGGCTACGACCACGAGCCGCCAACCGGCAGCCCGGGACGGGGGTGGACTACCGGCGGAGGCCGAGCCGGGCGTTGATGGCCCGGTAGCGCTCGACGTCGTTGTTGCGCAGGTACGCCTGGAGACGCTTGCGCCGACCGACGAGCTTCAACAGGCCCCGTCGGCTGTGGTGATCCTTCTTGTGCTCCTTCAGGTGCTCGTTGAGGTGGTTGATGCGCTCGGTGAGGAGGGCGATCTGGACCTCGGGCGACCCAGTGTCGCCCTCGTGGAGCTTGTACTCGCTGATCGTGGCCGACTTCTCGGGCATGGTCCTCACAGGGCAGTTGGAATGCGGAA